>NZ_JAJSYW010000044.1:0-37705 GCF_036815005.1 Streptomyces sp. IBSBF 2435
GGGCAGCGGCCGTCCCGGACCGCCGCTGCCCCGCGGGAGGTGACACATCCGCTGCACGCCCGACCGCAAGGCCTTCGTCCTAGTCGAACGGCGGCAGCCGGTCCAGCCAGGGCGAGGGCTCGATGCCGTTCTCCGTCAGAACGGTGGCGCCACCCGCCAGGCCCACGCCGCCCGGGCCGAAGGCGGAGGGGGTCTGGCGGACGGTGGCCAGGGCGGAGGCGAGGGTCGGCGGGCCCGACGCCGGGACGGCCAGGCTCAGTTCGAACAGCTCCGACCCGGTGGTGGAGGTCCGCGCCACGGGTGCCGTGCCGTCCTCCCACGGAGCGCTCACCAGCAGTTCCGCGCGGCCGTCGCCGGTGTGGTCCTGGAGGGAGACGGCGTAGCCGAAGCCCTCGCCCGGCTTGGCGGTGGCCGACAGCGGGGCCGAATCCTCGGTGAAGGTGGCGCTCGGCCGTGCGGTGAGGCCCGCCGGGTCGCCGACGAACACGGTGACGCTGCCCTTGCCGCCCGCGCCGCGCAGCGCGCCGACCGCGAGTTCGTCGCGCCCGTCGCCGTTCACGTCGCCCGCTGCGAGCGACCCGCCCCACAGGGCGCCGGCGGACACCGCAGGAGCGGGCAGGGCGACCACGGGTGCGCCGCCGACGCCGGTCGTACCGCCGGGGGCCACCACGACGGCGCCCGAGCCGGGCGCGGCGCCGCGCAACTGGTCGGCACACAGCGCGAGATCGGCGTAGCCGGACCCGGTGAACCGGCCGGCCACCAGAGCCCGGACATGGCCGGACGTGCCGGTGCTCCCGACGTTGACCACCGCGGGGGAGGCGGCGGACAGCCCGCTCGCGGTGCCGGTCAGGACGACCGCGGCCCCCCAGGCGGCGTCGACCCCGCCGATGGCCTCGCCGGAGGCGAGCACGGCCAGGTCGTCGCGGCCGTCGCCCCGCAGATCGGCCGCGGCGAGCGAGGCCCCGAAGTGGTCGAAGGGCTCGGCGGCGCCGGCCACCGTGCCGTCGAACGACTGCGCCCCAGTGGCGGTGAGGCCGGTGGGGCCGCCGTACAGGACGGTCACCCGGCCCGCTTCGAACGCCGTCCCGACGGCCTCGCCCGGCGCGCCGACGGCGAGGTCGGCGTAGTCGTCATTGTTGAAGTAGCCGGTGATCAGACTGGTGCCGAACAGGTCCTCGGCCTCGTTGTCGCCCGGTATCCCGTCGGCGTTCTGGTCGATCCAGGTGAGCCCGCCCGTGCCTGCGCCCAGGTAGGGCGCGGCGCTCTGGCCGTACTGGACGGTCACCGCGCCGGTGTCGGGGGCGGTGCCGATCGCCTCGTGCGGATTGCCGAAGGCGACGTCCGCCTTGCCGTCGCCGTCGAAGTCGCCGGTGGCGACCGACTGGCCGAAGGTGTCGCCGAGTTCGGAGCTGCCGGGGACCGACGCCGCGCTGTCCTGGCTCACCACGGCGGCAGCCGGCCGCGCGCCGGGGGCGCCGCCGGGCAGGAGGTAGACGGAGCCGCCGAGGTCCGCCGCGCCCACCGCGGGGTCGGACCAGCGGGTCAGCCGCGCGGACGAGGCCACCACGACGTCACCGACGCCGTCGCCGTTCACATCCGTGCTGCGGGTCCGGGCCGTGACCGTGGCCCCGGCCGGCTCCGCCGCCACCACCGCGGTCGCCGCCATCGTCAGGACCAGGGCCATCGCCCAGTGGTGCCCGCGAGCGGCCTTCATCCAATCTGTCACGAGTCCCCCTTCGATCATCCGTTCGGAGATACCTTATAGTCCGGGTGACGTTCAGGGCACGGGGAGGCAAAGTGATACGTCGTCGACTCGGCGCCGTGCTGGCGGCGGTGGCCGCGGCAGCGCTGGTGTGCACGGGCGCGGTGGTGCACTCCGCGGCGTCCGGGGAATCCCGTGGCGAGAGGGCGGCGCGCGGGGTGAGCGCGGGCGCCACCACGAGCAGTGTGCGCGTGCTGACCTGGAACATCTGCGGGGAGAGCGGCAGCTGCCCGGCCCGCAACCAGCCGGACCAGCTGATGACCCAGGTCGCGAACCTCGCGGTGAGCCGCACCGCCGACGCCGTCTTCCTCCAGGAGGTCTGCGGCAACGACACCGAGAACGACCACGCGGTCGACAGCGGCAAGACCGCCGTCAAAAGCGAGGTGACCCTGCTGGGCGAGAAGCTCGGCAGCGGCTGGACCGTCGCCTTCGTGCCCTACGGCCGGCCCGCCGAGGACCGGTTCGGCAGCACGATGCCGGGCGCGGGCGGTACCACCGTCGAGTACCCCCCGCGCTATGCGAACCCGTCCGCCACCTCCGACTTCCGCTGCCGCGGGGCGGAGCTGGTGGGTGTGCAGGGCATCGCGATCGCGGTGAAGGGCACCTTCGGCGGACGCGAGGAGTTCGACCTGCACTCGCCGAAGGCCGGGCTCTTCCTCAGGGCGCTCTGCGTACGCCGCACCACCGGCACCCCGGTCCGGCTCTGCACCAGCCACCTCACCCCCAAGGGCGAGGACTACGACCCCCGCGCCGGCTTCTCCTACCGGGCCGAGCAGGTCCAGCGGCTCGGCGAGATCGTCGGGGACGGCCATGACACCGTCTTCGGCGGCGACTTCAACACCCGCCCGCCGGACGACCCGGGCAGCGGCACCGACAGCGGCATCCTGGCCCCCCTGTACGCGAGCTACCACGAGTGCGAACAGGGCCCGAGCGGCACGGCCCGCAAGGGCTCGGGCACGATGTGGGACTCCGCGAGCCCTCCCGTGCGCGCCGACCGCAAGTACGACTACCTCTTCTCCAAAGCCGCCTTCACCGCCTGCCAGGTGCAGACCGACACATCCCTGTCCGCCTGGTCGGACCACTTGCCCATGCTCGCCACAGCGTCCGTCACGACAGGCTGACCCGACCCCGCGCCGAAGGCTCTCCGCCGCATCGTCGCCGTCCGCCCCCGGCGCACGGCGAGGGCGTGTACCTGTACGACGATCCGCGTCCGTGGCCGAGAGGAATCCCGCCCCTGCGCGGCGACTCGGCCGGAGGCGACATCCGCCCACCGGCCGCCCGGCCCACCGCCCACAGGCTTCCCGCGAGCGCCGCGCGTCCGTCCCCGCCAGGCCCGCGTACGGCATGCGCCGCCCCCGTCACGCCCGCCGCGTACCCGGTGGCCACCAGGCCCGCCGGATATCCCTGAAGCTGCCCAAATCCCCCGTAGCACCGCTACATTGTGGCGTCTGTCGGCCTTCCGGCCGGGGGAGTCGCCCCGTGGGGAGCGCCGTCAGGCGTACGGGGCCGGGGGCAGGGGGAGGAACGCGTGCGCAGGTTCACGCTCGGAGCGGTGGTGCCGCTGCTGCTCGGCGGCCTGGTCGCGCAGACGCCGGCCGCACATGCCGCCTCGGCCGACCCGGTGTCGGTGGCCGCGGTCGTGCAGGGCCTGAACGTCGCCGTCAGCTGGCACGACGGCGACACCGCCGGGGTCACCGGCTACACGGTGACGACCTCGCCGAAGTCGGCGGACAGCACGGTGCCGCCCGGCGCGACCTCCGCGGTGCTCACCGGCCTCCAGCCGGGCGTGCCGTACACCGTCTCCGTCGCCGCCCGGACGGCGGAGGGCAGCGGAGCGGCGGTCGCCGCGCCCGGGACCGTGCGGACGACGCCGCCCGGCGGCTCCTTCACCGGCCTGACGCCGGCCCGGCTGCTCGACACCCGCAGCGGCCTCGGCGCCCCGGAGGGACCGACCGCCTCCGTGACGCTCGCCGTGGCGGGCCGCGGCGGGGTGCCCGCCACGGGCGTGTCCGCCGTCGCGCTGAACGTCACCGTCACCGCGCCCACCGCGGCCGGCTTCGTCACCGTCTATCCGGCGGGCAAGCCGCTGCCGAACGCGTCGAACGTCAACTACGTCAAGGGCGACACGGTGTCCAACGCCGTGGTGGTCCCGGTCGGCACCGGCGGCGCGGTCCAGCTGGCCGCCAGCAACCCGGCCCAGCTGATCGCCGACGTCTCCGGCTACTGGACGACGACCGCCACCGCCGCCCCGGCGGCCGGCCGCTTCCACGCGCTGGCCCCCTCACGCCTGCTCGACACCCGCAGCGGCCTCGGCGCGACCACCCCGAAAGGCGGCGGCACCGTCGATTTACAGGTGACCGGGCAGGGGCCGGTGCCCGAGTCGGGCGTGTCCGCCGTCGTGCTCAACACCACCGTCACCGGCCCCACCGCGAACGGCTACGTCACCGTCTACCCGACCGGCAAGCCCCGCCCGACCGCCTCGTCGGTGAACTTCGCGCCCGGCGCGACGCGCGCGAACCGAGTCGTCGTCCCGGTCGGCGCGGGGGGGCGGGTGTCGTTCTACAACCACGCGGGCACCACCCAGGTCGTCGCGGACATCACCGGCTGGTACACCGACGGGTCCGACCCGTCGGCCGGCGGCTCGTACTTCGTGGCGGTCGCCCCGCACCGGCTGGTCGACACGCGTACCGGCCTGGGCGCCCCGAAGGCGCCGCTGGGCACGGGAGGCGTACTGCCGGTGCGGGTGGCCGGAGAGGACGGCCTGCCCCCGGCGGGTACGGACACCCCGCCGACCGCGGCGGTGCTGACGGTGACCACGGTCGCGGGGGCTTCGAACACCTTCCTCTCGGCGTACCCGTCGCTGGCCGCTGTGCCCTCGACGTCCGACCTGAACGCCCCGCCGCACCGCGCGGTCCCCAACCTCGCGCTGCCGGGGCTGGGGGTCGACGGCGCGGTGAACGTCCTCAACCACGCCGGTGACGTGGCCGTCGTGGTGGACCTGTCCGGCTACTTCATCGGCGACGTGCACACCCCGGCCTCCACCGTGACCGCCCCCGACGGGACGATCAGCGCGGTGACGAACGGGCCCGACGGCCCCGAGCAGGTCACCGTCGCTCCGGGCGCCACCGCCCCGAACGTCGGTCAGATCATCGCCTCCGGGGTGACGCCGAGCACTCCGCAGGGCCTATTGGTCCAGGTCACCTCCGTCAGCACCGACGACTCGGGCGCCACGGTCGCCGCGGTACGGCCGGCCGGACTCCAGGAGGCGCTCGGCGACAGCGACATCGCCCTGTCGGCGCCGCTCGGAGCGGGCGACGTCGTGAACACCGTCAGCGGCGGCGGCACGAGCGCCGCGGGCGGGCCCGCGCCAGCCACCCCCGAGCCGATCGGACCCGCCCAGCTGCGGGCGCGGGCCACCGGGCAGGCCACGCCCCGCGCGATCAGCACCTCAGGGGCGCAGCACTGCGACGGGGACACCGGCTCCACCGCGTCCGTCTCCGCCTCCTTCACACCGACCCTGGTCTTCGAGGCCGCCCTCGGCCACTCCGGCTTCGTCCCCACGGTCACCGCGAAGGCCGGGGTCGACGTCAGCGAGCAGACCGGCCTCACGGTCGCCTTCGGCGGCAAGGTCTCGTGCAGTTGGAGCGCGACGCTCGCCACGTACACCTTCCGGCCGGTGGAGTTCGCCGTCGGCGGGGTGCCCGTCGTCATCGTCCCGGTGTTCACGGTGACGATGACCGGCAAGGCCAACGGCTCCGCCCAGCTCAGCGCGTCCATCAGCCAGACGCTGGACGCCCAGGCCGGCATCCGGTACGCCAACGGCGACGTGACGCCGTATCACGGGGTCACCCACAGGACGACCCGTACCGGGCCCGCGGTCAGCGCGGCGCGTGCCGACGCCTCGCTCTCCCTGACCGGCGACCTCGAAGGAAAGCTGTACGGGATCGCCGGCCCCGAGGCGTCGGTCACCGGGACCCTCTCGCTGGACGCCGACCCGGCGGACAGCCCGTGGTGGACCCTCGGCTTCTCGCTCTCCGCGGAGGCGGCCCTGCACATCAGCGTGCTCTTCGTCCACGTGGACGCCAGCGCCCGCTTCCCCGTGCTGTCCGCCGTGCTGGCCGAGGCCGCGGGCGGCGCGACCGGGTCGCCGCCGGTCATCACCACCACGCGGCTGCCGGACGGCACCACCGGGCACGCGTACAGCACGCAACTGACCACCGCGGACCACAGGACCGGCAGTTGGGCGCTGGCCGGCGGTTCACTGCCGCCCGGACTGACGCTGTCCGGCTACACCGTCTCCGGGACCCCGGCCGCCACGGGCACGTCCGCCTTCACCCTGCGCTTCACCGACACGCAGGGCCACACCGTGCAGGCGCCGGGCGCGCTCACCGTCTACGCCGGCAGCGCCGCTCCGACGACCGGCCGGGTCAGCGGCCGGATCACCGACACGCAGGGGCATCCGCTCGCCGGCGTCGCGGTCAGCGCGCTGGAGTGCGGCTGCGCGGGCGCTCCGGTGATCGCCTCGGGGACCACCGGAGCCGACGGCCGCTACACCCTCACCGGCCTGCCGCCCGCGACCGGCTACGGCGTCTGCTTCGACCCGGCGGACGCCACCGGCGGCATCTCCGACGCCAGCGGCTACGTCTTCCGCTGCTTCGGCCAGGACCTGGACGGCGGTGGGCCGCCCACCGGCGTCGCGGTCACCGCCGGCGGCACGACCGCGGGCATCAGCGAGGTGGCCGACGCCGGCGGAGCGATCAGCGGCAGGGTGGACGGCCCCGACGGCCGCCCGCTCGGCGACGGCGACGCCTGGGCGGCCGCGCTCACCGGCTCGGTGGGTCTGGTGCCCTCACGTGACCCGGGCGACTGGACGCACTCCGACGGCACCTACCTCATCAAGGGCATCCCGCGCGGCGACGTCGAGCTGTGCTTCATGGGTTCGGCCCGCGCCGCCTACCCGGACGGCACCGGCTTCGGCGCGTCCTGCTACGGCGGCCACCCGCTGTCGGATCCGCAGTGGACGACGCTGGTGACCCCGCGGGAGACCAACCGCGGCTTCAACGGGCGGATCGGCCGCGGCGCGGCACTGTCCGGGCGGGTGACCGACAGCGCCGGCGCGCCGCTGGCGGGCGTCTGGGTGGACGTCGAGGGCGTCTCCGGCAGCGACCCGTCCGCCTACGCGGCGGAGATCCTCACCGCGACCACCGACAGCAACGGCGATTACGCGGTCGCCGACCTCACCCCCGGCACCGACTTCGAGGTCTGCTTCAACGGCTTCGCCGCGACCGGCGGCGGCCAGGCCCCGCGCGGCTACGGCACCCAGTGCTACAACGGCGTCGCCCAGGGCTCCGAGCACATCACCCTCATCCGTCAGACAGCCGGACAGTTCCGCACCGGTGTCGACGGCCGCCTGACGAAGAACCCCGCGTCCGCCCCCGCCACGCGCCCCTCCGTATCGGCGACGGCCCCCGCACCCGCGCCCCCGGCAGTCATCGGCCGCCGGTCGCCCTGACGGGCGGGCTGCTGCGCCCATGGCGCCGACCGCTGAGCCGCGCGGTGCGATGTCTGCGCGGGCGCGGGTCTCGGGTGTTCACGCGGACTTCTCCTTGCGGCGGGGGGTGGCAAGGGCGGCGCGAGGGAGTTGGCGCCGACACGATGCCGCACGCACACTGTGCGGTAAACGGGTCAGCTCCGATTACGGCACTCTGCACCCCGGGGTATGCGGTGTCAACCTCCTTGCTGCGCCAGGCCCGTCAGGCCGAGAGAGCCCCCGGCGGGGTCCGCTTCCGAGCGATCCGGGACGCCGAGGCGTACTGGTGTATGGAGGCGCGCCTGCCGGAGGCTCACGGTGACAGGAGCCTTGTGGAACGGGTTCGGACTCACTACCGTCCTGAATGGGAGCGCTCCCATTGCCATCGCGGGCGACCGTCGCCGCAAACGGGCCGGCTTGGCAGGTATCCGCGGCAGGTCTGACCCGTGGCCCGAATCTGGAGGAGGAGCCCGTGGCAGGTGCAGGTGTCAGCCGTAGGCGTCTGACGGCGGCGTTACTGAGCGTTCCCGTGACGGCCGCGGTCTGGGCGCCGCGGGCAGCCGCGGCCGCACCGGGCCGGCACCTGGCCGCATGGGACACCGGCGGCACCATCGAGAGCGAGCTCCAGGGGCAGACCGTGCCCCCGACGGTCGAGAAATGTTAGCGCTCACATTGCTTCCTCTTCCACAGCAACGCCTCGGTCGTCCCCTACCGAAAGGAGATCGCAGTGCACACCAGAGTTCCGCGTCTGATCGCCGGAATCGTCACCACAGCCCTGATGCTGTTCGGACTGCTGGCAGGTGGCGCGACGGCGCACGCCGCGCCGGCGGCGGCCGCGTCGACCAGCCAGTTCCACGGCGTGAACTGGGCGGACCCGGACGACAACTTCATCACGGGCCCGAACATCCCGGTGGGCCTGTCGACGTCGGACAGTTACGCGACGACGTACACGAAATCCACCGCCATCCTCAAGGGCTTCCAGAACCTGGGAGCCAACACCGTCCGGCTGGGGTTCAACGCGGCGACCACCTCGGGGTCCTGGTGGAACAGCTACACCGCGGCCCTGGACGCCGCGACCGCGCTGGGCATGAACGTCATCGTCGCCCCCTGGCTGCAGGGCGGGAAGGTGGGTGACACCGCGTCCTTCAACCAGATGTGGGACACGATGATCAACAAGTACGGCGCAAAGGCCAACTTCTACTTCGACATCATGAACGAGCCGTACGGCTACAGCGCCGCCGACCTGACCAACTTCGAGGCGAACTGGCTGGCGCGCTATCCCGGCCTGTCCCGCGGCCACGTGATCGTGCCCGGCCTGTGGTCGGACGGGAATCTGTGCGCCGTCGGCGCTGACTCCCGGCTGTCAGGCACCCTGCTGTCGATCCACATCTACGGCATGTTCGGCGACTCGCACACCACCGAGGCCGCCTGGGTCAACGACTTCACCGGTAATCTCTGCGGCTACTCCGGCCGCGCCGTGCTCACCGAGTTCGGCGTCCCCATGAACACCGGCGTCAACTACAACGGCCCCAAGGACGGCAACAACGATTTGTCCTACCTCTACGCCATCACCGACACCGTACGCAGCCTCGGCATGGGCTCCGTCCTGTGGACCGGGGTCAAGCAGACCAACCAGACCCAGGGCCCCGGCCCCTGTGAGAACGCCTCCTGCGCCATCACTTCCTTGAACGGCACCGGCACCAACCTCTCCACAAGCGTCACCAACCAGTCCGGCCTCGACCGTCTCCAGTGGGGCTGGGGCACCGGCACCAACCCCGGTGGCGGCACCGACACGGGCAACACCGGCCCCCTGCGCGGCGTCGCCTCCAACCGCTGCCTGGACGTTCCCAACGCGTCCTCCACCAACGGCGTCCAAACCGCGCTCTGGGACTGCAACGGCGGCGGCAACCAGCAGTGGAACCTCACCTCCGCCAAGGAACTGCGCGTCTACGGCAGCAAGTGCCTGGATGCCTACGGCTCAGGGACCTCCGCTGGCACCAGGGTCGTCATCTGGGACTGCAACGGCGGCACCAACCAGAAGTGGAACATCAACAGCGACGGGACCGTGACCAACGTCCAGTCCGGCCTGTGCCTGGACGTCACCGGCAGCTCCACCGCCAACGGAGCCCTCACCGAGTTGTGGACCTGCACCGGAGCCGCCAACCAGAAGTGGACCCGGCAGTAGCTGCCCACAGGAGTGTCCGCGGCAGGGGCGTGCGCCCTTGCTGGCAGGTCCCTGCCGGACACCACCCCGCTTTTCATCCCCCCCATGCAGAAAGGGAAGCCATGAGACGTCGATCCCTGCTCCCAGCGGTTCTTTCCGCGCTGGCGATGGTCCTGGCGGCCGTCGGACTCACCACGACCGCCTGGTCCGCCACCACCAGCGCCGCCGCTGCCACCGGCGGTTGCGGTAAGGCGCCGACGCTGACGAGCGGCACGCACACGATTCAGAGCAGCGGCCAGAACCGCAGCTACATCCTCCGGGTCCCGGCCGGCTACGACCAGAACCACCCCTACCGGCTGGTCTTCGGCTTCCACTGGGTCGGCGGCACCGCCAACGACGTCGACTCCGGCGGAACCGACGGATACAACTGGTCCTACTACGGCCTCAGGCGACTGGCGGACAGCGCCGGCAACGGGACCATCTTCGTCGCGCCCCAGGGCATCAGCAACGGCTGGGCCAACTCCAACGGGCAGGATGTCACGTTCGTCGACAACATGCTCAGCCAGCTGGAGGGCGGCCTGTGCGTCGACACGGGACAGGTCTTCTCCTCGGGCTTCAGCTACGGCGGTGCGATGACGTACGCGCTGGCCTGCGCCCGGCCGACGGTATTCCGTGCGGTCGCGGTCTACTCCGGGGCGAACCTCAGCGGATGCAGCGGCGGCACTCAGCCCGTCGCCTACATGGGACTGCACGGCATCAGGGACAACGTTCTGCCGATCGCGTCAGGTCGGGCGCTGCGCGACACGTTCGTCAGGAACAACGGCTGCACGCCGCAGAACCCGCCCGAGCCGGCGAACGGCAGCCTGACCCACATCATCACCGCCTACTCCGGCTGCAAGGCCGGATACCCGGTGGTATGGGCGGCCTTCGACGGAGCGGGCCACGACCCGGGCCCCATCGACGGGTCGACCGGGGACGGCTGGCACACCTGGACATCGGGCGTGGTGTGGGACTTCTTCACCCAGTTCGACTCCGCCACCCCGCCCACCACCCCGCCCACCACGCCGCCGACGTCCGGCAGCCAGGGGATCGTGGGCCAGCAGTCCGGTCGCTGCGTCGACATCAACAGCTCCTCGACGACCAACGGCACGCAGGCCCAACTGTGGGACTGCAACGGCGGCGCCAACCAGAAGTGGACCTACACCTCGAACAGGCAACTCGTGGTCTACGGCAACAAGTGCCTGGACGCGTCAGGCCAGGGAACCAGCAACGGCACCGCGGCCGTGATCTGGGACTGCAACAGCCAGGCGAACCAGCAGTGGAACGTGAACTCCAACGGCACGATCACAGGCGTGCAGTCCGGTCTCTGCCTCGACGCAAGTGGAGCCAGCGCCGCAAACGGCACCAGGATCCAGCTCTGGAGCTGCACCGGAGGCACGAACCAGCTGTGGAGTCTGCACAGCTGACCGTGTCCGTGGGGCTGAGCCGGGATCCCGGCTCAGCCCGTCCGCTCGATACGCAGCCGGCGACCGCATGTGCGCGGGATAACGGCCTCGTACGGACAGCGGCAGACCGCAGCGACATCCATCCGGGCGTCACGGGGCCAGAGCCCCGGGCCGGTCGCTGCGTCGCCGCGATCCGCCGCAGTCGGCGGGCCGGCCGGCCCCCCTACGCGCGCCGGTGGTGGTCGTCGGCGAGGAGCAGGTAGCCGGCGGCGGTCCAGGTGTAGGCGCGGTCGCGCAGCCCTTCGCCGGTGACGGCGTCGAAGTTCTCGGCGAAGCCGGATTTCTCGCACAGAGCACGGAAGCGATAGCTGATGTCGTCGGCGAGCCCGGTGTGGCCGCTCCTGCGCAGGCCGTCCTCGATGAGGACGGTGGCCGGGGCCCAGATGGGGCCCCGCCAGTAGCCGTCCGGCTCATAGTGCGGCGAGTCGATGTGCTCGGTGGCCAGGCCGTGCGGGGTCAGATGCGCGGCGATGCCCTCGGCGAGGCGGTCGGCGATGTCGCTCGGGAGCCGCTCGCCGAGCACGATCGGCATGAGGTCCAGCAGGCTGCGGCTTGTGCGGAGGTCGTGTGAGAGGGGAGAGCGGCTGTGGAACCGGGCGCCGGACCACAGGTCCGCGAGCAGCGCGTCCTGGAGGCCGTCCGCCCTGCCTCGGTGCCGGGTGGCGGCCTCGGTATCCCCGAGGTCCTCGGCCAGTGCCGCCAGTTCGGCCAACTGGAGGACGAGGAAGGCCGCCAGGTCGGCGGTGATCAGCACCCGCCGGTCGTCGAAGGTGGTGGCGTTGTCCCAGCCGCTGTCGTTGCCGTGCTGGTAGTGGGGCAGCCCTTCCTCGGGTGCGGTGCGGGCCTGGAGCCAGAAGTCGGTCCACCGTCCGAGGCGGCGGTAGGTCTCCTCCAGTTCGCCGGGCTCCGGCGGGCGGGGGAGGCGTTCGCGCAGCCGTCGCAGTGCCCAGCCGTGGATGGGCGGCTTGACGAAGTTGTACAGGATCTCGGAGTGGGTGAGGGAGTCCGGCAGGGCTCCGGTCTCGTCCTGGTGGTCGAACGGGATGTGGAGCTGATCCCATGCGAGGTCCGGCACGCCCGGAGCCAGGGCGAGGGCGTTGAAACAGTGGTCCCAGCTCCAGACCTTGTCCATCCAGTGCTTGGACATCAGGACGGCGGGACGCCGTAGGAAGCCGGCCGGGCGCACGGTCGCCGACCACAGGACGTAGGCGGCCAGTTCGGCGGCGGGTGCCTCGGCCGCCGGAAGAGGGGCCACAGCGTCGGCGAACTCCCGGAAGGACTGCGCGTGCGCGGCCGCCGCGGCGTCGAAGTCCGCCGGGGCGGTGTAGGGCTGCCGTGCGCTGTCGATCTCCTCGATGACCACTTCCCAGCCCGCCTGGCCGGACAGGACCAGCCGGCGTTCGGCGCCGGCAAGCCCCTCCAGCCCTTCCGAGCCGGCGACCACGCCCGTCAGGAGGGTGACGCGGTAGCGGCGGCCTGTCTCGTAGGAGGTGAACTGGTAGGACCCGTCGACGGGGTCGCGGTAGAGGTAGGTGCCGGTGAATGCCGTCAGCTCCCGGTCCGCGGGCGTGATCGCGAGGCCCAGCTGTTCACCGCGCAACCGGACGGTGTCAGGACCCTCGTAGACCAGCGAGATCCGGCCGCTGTCGGCCTCCCAGTCCAGGGTGGTGGGAGTCGTCTTCCAGACGGTCTCCGCCCGCTCACCGGTGACCGGATGGAGCGGTACCAGGCGCAGTACCGCGTGCATGCCGTTCTGGTGGGAGACCAGATGCAGGTCCTCGGCCCGAGTGTGCTGGGAGACGACCGGCGAGATGTTGAACCATGATCCCTGGTGGCTGAACGGTATCTCCTGAATCGCGAATGCGTGGCGGTCCGGGTTGAGGGGCATCGGTGGGAACTCGATCCTTCTCGGATGTCGGTGTATCTGCAGCGGGGCGGCTCGGCAGGGCAAGGAGTCAGTCTTTTACCGCTCCGGCCGTCACACCGGCGGCGACGTACCGCTGGGCCAGGACGAGAATGACGGCAGCCGGCAGTGACGCCACGACCGCGGTCGCCATGATGGCGTTCCACTCCTGGTTGTTGTTGCCGATGTAGTGGTAGATGCCCAGAGTGATCGGCTGATGGGCGCCGCCGCTGTCCAGTGTGCTGGCGAAGACGAAGTCCGACCAGGACCACAGGAAGGCGAACAGCGACACGGTGATGATCGCGTTGCGGCTCATCGGAACCACGATGGACCGGAAGACGCGCAGCGATCCGGCGCCGTCCACCCTCGCGGCCTGCAGCAGTTCGGCGGGGATGCCGGACATGAAGGCCGTGAAGATGAGCACGGCGAACGGAACGGCCAGTGTGGAATCGGCGACGATCAGGCCGGGAACCGAATGCAGGAACCCCAGGCTGAGGTAGATGGCGTAGAAGCCCATCGCCATGATGATCCCCGGGATCATCTGGGCCACCAGCATCAGGAAGCTGATCAATCCTGCACCGCGCGGCCGCAGTTGGGCCAGCGTAAAACCGGCCGGTGCGGCGAGGAGGACGGTGACCGCGATCGTGCCCAGTCCGATGGCCAGACTGGTGCCGAGGTAGGGCAGTTGCTGGTCGAACACCTCCCGATAGCCCTTGAGTGTGACGTGCCGGGGGAAGAGGTCCGGGGGCGTCTTGCGCATGTCCTGGTCGCGGGTCAGGGAAACGTTGACCATCCAGTACACGGGGAAGAGCATCACTCCGGTGAACAGCAGGCCCATTCCCGTCCTCCATCCGCGTCCTGCTGTCACGCGCCGACGGCGTGGCTCGCGTCCGGGACGGTGGAAGCGTGCGGACGCGTCGGCGTGGGCGCTCATGGATTGACCTGCTTTCGCTGGGTGCGGATGTACACCAGGCCGAAGACGAGGGCGATCACGACGAGAAGGTTGCCCACCGCGGCTCCGGGACCGAATTCCGGCAGCAGGTTGCCGAAGCCGAGCCGATAGGACCAGGTGGCGAAGGTGGTGGAGGAGTTGCTCGGACCCCCCCTGGTCATGATCCAGATGATGTCGAAGACCTTGAGTGTGTAGACCAGACCCAGCAGGAGGGTGATCGCCGAGACCGGGCGCAGCAGCGGGAAGGTCACCTGCCAGAAGCGCTGCCAGGCGTTCGCCCCGTCGATGGCCGCCGCCTCGTTCAGCGACGCGGGAATCGCCTGGAGGCCGCTGTAGAGGACGACAAGGTTGAACGGGATCCCGATCCAGATGTTGGCGATGGTCACCGACGCGAGGGACCACGAGGGTGAGGTCAGCCAGTTCACCGGCCCGATCCCCAGCCATCCCAGCGCGGTGTCGGCGATCCCGGACTCGCTGTTGAGCATCCACGACCAGGTGGATGCCGACACGATCAGCGGCAGCAGCCAGGGCACCAGGAACAGCGCGCGCAGGGTGGCCGACAGCCGGAAGTGCTGTGCGAAGAAGACCGCCAGGGCCAGCCCGATGGCGTACTGGAAGAGGAGGGAGACCCCGGTGAAGAGCACGGTGTGCTCAAGGGCCGGCATGAAGGTCGGGTCGTCGAAGACCTTCCGGTAGTTCGCCAGGCCGGTGAAGGGCGCGTCGCCCTGCACGAAGGAGCGGACCGTGTAGTTGCGCAGCGACAGGTCGAGGTTGCGGTAGAGCGGGTAGGCGTAGAAGGCGCCAAGGTAGATCACGACGGGGGCCAGAAAGCCCCAGGCGGCCCACTGCTGCGAGCGCGGGATGTGCCGGCGGCGTGTTACCCGGGTCGGGGGGGAAGACGTCGTGCCGGGTCCCGTTCCGCCGGACGCCGCGGAAGCGTCCGGCATCGGTGCGGTGCTGTTCATCGATGGTGCGGTCCTTCAGTGGGCAGGCCGGTCGGCGGCTGAGGACTGCGCGGCGGACAGCGCGTCCTTCGGCGACTTGGACCCGGTCAGTGCCGCCTGCACCGCGCCCCACATCTGTTCCGAGATCTTGGGGTACTTCGTGCCGAGGTCGTCGCTGGTGCGCCCCTTGGCCGCCTGCACCGCCTGCACCCATATCTTCAGCTCGGGTGTGGCGGCGGCCTGCTGGTCCTGTACCTGCTTCGTCGGCCCGACGTAGGACAGCGTCGTGTCGGTGGCCAGCAGGTTCTTCGCGTTCGTCAGGCAGGTCACGATCTTGTCCGAGGCGGCGTAGCGCCCGGTGTCCTTCTGCACGGGCACGGTGACGAACTCACCGCCGGTCGGCGCGGGCGCGGTGCCGCCGGCCGCCGCGGGGATGGCGATCGTTCCGTAGCCGAAGCCCGACTTCTTGGCGTTCGCCATCTGCCAAGTGCCGTTCTCGGCGAAGGCGTACTGACCGGAGGCGAACTCCTGCCAACTGGTGGTCTGGGTGTTGTTGATGACCGAGTTGGGCGCGTAGCCCTCCTTCAGCCAGTCCTTCCACAGCGTGACCGCGGAGACGGCCTGGTCAGAGGCGAGGTCCGTCAGTTTCGCCCCCGAACCCCAGAACCATGGCAGGAACTGGAAGCTGCCTTCCTCTGTGCCGATCGCGGAGAACGTGATGCCCTTCTTGCCCGCGGCCTTCACCTTGGCCAGCGCCGCGTCGAGCGTCGCCCAGTCCTTGACCGAGGCCGGATCCACGCCCGCGGCCTTCAGGACGTCCTTGTTGTAGTAGAGCGCCAGGGTGTTCGCCCCGATGGGCGTGCCGTAGGCCTTGCCGCCGCTCTGGCCCGCGGCCAGCAGGTTCGGCTCCGCCTGGGAGGTGTCGAGCTTGTTCTCCGCCGCGGTCGTGAGGACACCCGCGTCGGCGAGCGTGGAGACGACGGGATTGTCGACGATCAGGACGTCGGGCGAGTTGCCCTGCTGCGCCGCGAGCAGCGTCTTGTTGGTCAGATCCGTGGTGTCGAAGCTCGTCCGCTTCACCTTCACACCGGCCTGGCTGCCACAGCTCTCCACCAGCTTCACCCAGTCAGAAGTACCGTCGAACTGCGGGTACGGGTCCCAGACGGTGTACGTGCCGCCGGCCGCGGTCGAGCCGGACGGCCCGTCCGAGGACGAAGACCCGCACGCGGTGGCTGTGGACCCCACCACCACGGCGGCCAGCGACGCGACAACGAACCGCCGCCGGGCGGAAGTATTCATGGCGCTTTCCCTCTCGCTTGGTTGCCCGCTCCGCGGTGACGACGGCGGAGCCGCTCGCGGCTGCACGACGGGGCGATTCCCTGTGTTCGCGAATCGGTTCGACTGTGAACGTAGAACCCCCGCACATACCCGTCAAGACTGCTGCGGCAACCTTCCCGCTACGCGAGGACATCTCGCCGTTACGGCGGCCCCGGCGACGGCGGACGACAGTGGCCCCTGTGTCCCGAATCGATTCGTGGCTAGTAGGATCCGTTATGGCGTACGGGCGTGAGGAGCGGTATGAACATCGGGGAGATCGCGCGGCGAGCGGGCGTGTCGCGCAGCACGGTGTCGTACGCGCTCAGCGGCAAACGCCCCGTCGCTGCCGGTACCCGTAAACGTATCCAGCACGTCATCGACGAGCTGGGCTACCGGCCCAACGCGACGGCGCGGGCGCTGAAAGAGGGCAGGACCCGCACGATCGGGCTGGTGATCCCGCCGGCCGGCAACCGGCTCACCCACATGCAGCTGGACTTCGTCGCCAGCGTCGTCGACTCCGCGGCCGGTGCCGACCTGGACGTGCTGCTCTCCCCGTCCGGTGGCGACCACGACCGGTCCTTCGAACGGCTCATCTCGGAAAGCCGCGTCGACGGTGTGATCCTCATGGAGATCCGCATGGAGGACGCCCGGGTGGGCCGGCTCCTGAAAGCAGGGCTGCCCTTCGTCGGGATCGGGCACACGGCGGACGACCAGGCGATGTGCTGGATCGACATCGATTACGCCGGCCTGATCCGCCACACCGTCCGCCACCTGGCCGACCTCGGCCATGGAAAGGTCGCACTGATCAGCCGCTCGCCCGAACTCGTCGCCGCGGGCTACGGCCCCGCGATCAGGGCCCGGGAGGGGTTCACCGCCGCGGTCAGCGAGCGAGGCATGGAAGGTGTCGAAGTCGCGTGCGGGGACGACGCCCGCTCCGGCCAGGAGACCATCGAGGACCTGCTGCGGGAGCACCCGGACCTCACCGCCGTCACCACCGTCAACGAGGCCGCCCTGCCCGGCATCCAGAGAGCGCTGGACGAGGCGGGACTGAACGTGCCACGCGACTTCTCGGTCACCGGTGTCGCGGGCCAACTGTGGACCGACGACTTCCGTCCGCCCCTCACCGCGGCCCACGTGCCGGCCATCGACATGGGTGAGAAGGCCGTCTCCCTGCTCATCGAACGCATCGCAGCCCCGCAGACGCCACCCCGCCACATCCTGCTCGCCCCACCCATCTCCCTCCGCTCCAGCACCGGCGCCGCCCCCGCTCACCGCGCCCGGGGCGCCGCTCCCTCTCCGGGCGGCCCCGGCAGCGCAACCCGCGCCTGATCACCACCAGCCCCTGCACGGAGCAGCTTCCGCACCGCGGCCGGTAGCGGCGCGGCCGCCCAACCGCCGGTCGGCCTCGATCCGTCAGCCATTCGCACCCGGAGCGGCTCGGTCTGCGCTGTCACGGGCTAGTGACATGTAACACCTCATTGACCGTGGCGACCGCCAGTCGTAATATCCGTCGAACCGATTCCTACCAATCGGTTCGACAGGTTCACCTCACAGCCGCACCATGCGAGAGCTTGGGCCTGACCGTGCTCGATACCCGTAGGCGGCAACTGCACACCGGACGTACTCCTCAGCGTCCGGCACCGACGGTTGTCCGCCGACCGAGCCCTTCGCAGGCGGACCTCGGTCCGGCCGGCCCGATAAAGAGCACGGGTACCGCGTGCGGTGCACAGCCCCGGATCTCACCGTCCCGCCACGTCCCGTCACGGTGCAGTGACGGCCAGCCGTAGGAGGAAGCCGATGAGGAAGAGAAAACCGGGCCGTCTGGCCATGGCAGCAGCCACCGCGTTGGGGCTCGCCGCCCTGCTGGTGATGCCGGCTGAGGGCCACGCCGCCGCAGGAAAGTCGCTGAGCGTGGATCTCAGCTCCGCGCGAGGACCGTCGACAGGCGTAGGGGAAGGCTTCCTCTACGGGATCACCCAGGACGGTACGCAGCCGGCCGACCAGTATCTGCAACCGCTGGGCATCAACGCCTTCCGCGGCGGCGGCTGGTTCTCCGGCGGCTGGGTCAAGGACAACTACTCGTACGGGTCGGCCACGAAGGCCGACATCGCCTCGATCACCGCGCAGGCCAAGCGGCTGACGCAGTCGCCCTATCACGCCCAGTATCAGGTGCTCATGAGTGACCTGTGGGGCAACAACGGCGGGCAGCCGTCGAACGAGATCTACCCCTGCGACAACGGCAACTGCTCGAACTGGATCAGCTTCATCGACACCACGGTGGCCGCCCTGCAGGCGACCGGTCTGCCGTTCGCCTACGACATCTACAACGAGCCGGACATCTCGGTGTTCTGGACACGGGGGATGAACAGCACCCAGTACTTCCAGATGTGGGACAGCGCCTACAAGGAGATCCGCCGGGTCGCTCCGAACGCGAAGATCGTGGGTCCCTCTCTCGCGTTCACACCGCAGAGCAACCCCGGTGAGTGGAACACCTGGCTGGCCCATGTCAAGGCCGCCGGGACGGTTCCCGACATGATCACCAACCACGACGAGGGGGACGTCGACGACCCGGTCACCGTCTCGCAGTCCCTCAACAACGCGCTGTCCGCCAACGGCATCTCCGCACGCCCTCTGTCGGCGAACGAGTACCAGCCCGCCGACCGGCAGACCGCCGGGGTGACGGCCTGGTACCTGGCGCGGTTCGCGCAGTCCGGGTACACCAACGCGATGCGCGGCAACTGGTCCTGCTGCACGACGCCGAACCTGACGGGAGTCCTCACCCAGAGCAACGGGACCTGGCAGCCCAACGGCAACTGGTGGGCCATGCGCACCTATGCCGACATGACGGGGACTCTCGTCAACACGTCCGGGATGGTGGGCTCGACCGCGATCTCCGCGTCGGAGGACAGCACGGCCAGGCGGGCGGTCGCAGTGATCGGTGACAGCAACGGCTACACGGGCGCCGCCTCGGTGACCTTCAACGGCCTCGCCTCCGTGCCCTGGCTGGCGAACAACGGTAGCGTCGACGTGACCGTCGAGCGCATCCCCGACCAGTACCCGCTCAGCGCGCCGCAAGTCGTCTACAACCAGAACGTGAGCACGTCGTCCGGCTCCATCACCGTGCCCGTCACGTTCCAGGCCACGCACGACGCCTTCGCGGTCTACGTGACTCCGGCCGGATCGTCGAGCGGGGGCACCAGCGGCGCGCTGCACGCCGTGGGTGCGGGCAAGTGCCTGGACGTGCCGAACTCATCCACCACGGCCGGCACTCAGACGCAGATCTGGGACTGCTCGGGCGGGACCAACCAGATCTTCACCCGTACGTCGTCGAACCAGCTGAGCGTCTACTCCGGCAGCAGCCAGATGTGCCTGGACGCGAACGGCCAGGGGGCGAGCAACGGCACCAAGGTCATCATCTGGTCCTGCAACGCCCAGGCGAACCAGCAGTGGAACGTCAACTCCAACGGCACCGTCACCAGCGCTCAGTCGGGGCTGTGCCTGGACGTGACCGGAGCGGGTACCGCCAACGGCACACTGGTCGAACTGTGGACCTGCAACGGCGGCAGCAACCAGCACTGGACGCTCGGGTAAGGCACTGCCTGCACGGTGGGGCGGTCCACCGCCACCGATGACGGGGCGCCTCTCCCTTGCGCGGGGTGAGCGGGTAGTCGGGATGGGTTCCGGCTACCCGCGCGGGCGCACGCGAGTGTCGGTGTAAGGGCTCCAGGACATGGGGCGCCCGGCGCTGCCCATGGGGGAACCCCGGCCGGAGATGGCCGGGGTTCCTCATGCGGTGGGGGTCAGTGCTGGAGGGTGAGGACTGCGGGGCGCCAGGGCAGTTGGTCGTAGCTGCCGCCTGCGTTGGGGTTTTTGCCCTGGTAGAGGAATTGGAGGTTGCAGGGGTCGATGGTCATGGTCTGGTCGGGGTTGTTGCGGACGAGGTCGCCGTGGCTGATGTCGTTGGTCCAGGTGGCGCCGCTGTTGGCCTTGCCGGCGAAGGGGTTGCTCTCGCTGGCGGCCTGCGGGGTCCACGAGCCGCTGAGGCTGGATGCCGTGTACGAGCGGAAGTACCGTCCGTTGGCACCTATCGCCTCCACGATCATGAGGTACTGGCTCTGGCCCTGGACCTTGTAGACCTGTACCGCCTCGAACAGGTTGTTCGTCGAGTCGCTCATGACGGTGGTGTACGACGAGCCGAAGCTGCCGGGGAAGTTCCCGATCGGCATGCTGGCGCGGTAGATCTTGCCGTTGTCGCCGGCGAAGAAGAGGTACATGTTCTGGCCGTCGCCGATCAGGGTCTGGTCGATGGGGCCGGTGCCGGAGCCGGAGATGCTGCCGGTGAACAGCGCCTGCGGGGCCGACCAGCCGTTGGGGTTGGCGGGGTCGCTGGAGGTGCGGTAGATGAAGGGCCAGGCGCCCCACTGGTAGGCCAGCACCCAGATGTTCTTGGGCGCGAAGTAGAACAGGGTGGGTGCCACCGTGGACTGGCTCATCCCGGTCTGGCCGGCCGAGGCCATGTCCGACCAGTTCGTGAAGGGGCTGAATGCCATCGAACCGTAGGACGATCCGTTGACGTTCGAGGCGTAGACCAGGTGCTTGCCGTTGTAGACCACGTTGGTGAAGTCCTTCAGCGAGACCCACCCGTTCGCCGGCTGCGCCAGCGCACCTGTCGACGACCACCGGTACGTGGACGGAAGAGAGCACGTACCACCCGACGTCGGCGGGGTGGTGGGGGGCGTCGTCCCGGACAGGCCGGACCAGCTCTGGTTGCTGGCGCCGTTGCACGTCCAGATCTCCACCGCCGTGGTGTTGGCCGTGGCGGCGCCGGTGACGTCCAGGCACAGCCCGGACTCCACGCCGACGATCGTGCCGTCGGAGTTCACCCGCCACTGCTGGTTCGCACCGCCGCTGCAGCTCCAGATCTGCACCCGGGTGCCGGCCGTGGTGGCGTGGCCCGGGACGTCCAGGCACTTGTTGCCGTAGACGGTCAGCTGGTTGCTGGACGTCAGAGTCCACTGCTGGTTCGTCCCACCCGAGCAGTCGTAGATCTGCAGATACGTACCGTCGGTCTGGCTGGAGTTCGGCACGTCCAGGCAGCGGCCGGAACCAGCGCCGCGCAAGGCGCCGCTGGTGGCCGCCTGGGCCGGATTGGCGACGAGCATCGCCGCCACCACGCCCACGGTTGCGAGCATCGAGGCGAGCGCCACAAGCAGACGCCTGTGGCGGAATCTTCCTCCGTGCATGGGGGACCTCCTGATCCCTGAGCGATCGTTTCCCGGAGGGCCCGTCACGGGGCACCCGGACTGTCGGTGTTGGTGCGCTCGGTGGCGGCCCGCGGGCGCGCCGAAGCCGATGCGGAGGGAGGTGACACCCGGTCACGCCCTCGGGCGGGTCGGCACGGCGGCCGTCGCAGGGGCGCAGGCGGGGCAACCGCCTCCGGTACGGCTACGAGGGTCGCTGTTAGCGCTAACATAGATCCGCGGATGCCGGTCCGCAGGGGGAGGCCGCCATCGCGGCCCGCGGACGTGGGTTGCGCCCCGTGCGGCGCGGCGGATCGGGGGCGCGGCAGTTCTCTGGCGCCATGTCGTCCTCATTTCTTGGCGGTCCGGCCGGGAGTGCGGAACAGGGCACGCCGGCCTGGACGCGGTGGGGGGACCAACAACGAGATTCTGGCCGCCGCAGCGTGAGGTGCTGCGTGTCACGATGTGGCGAGCAGGCGAAACGGTGGCAAGTGTGGACCCGCTGGGCGCGAAGGGTCAACGCCTGCGGCGCGAAAATTTCGGCGTCCTCTCGCGCCGACCGTGGCGGCGCTCGTCGGACACAGCGACTGACGCCCTGTCCGGAGGTGGCGCAGCGCACGGGTTCCACGGCTTGTCGGGCCACGTCGGAACGGCGGTTCTGTGTCGTCCGCGCGGGTGCGTCCGGATGATGCGGATGGATCGGGCCGAGGGTCCGAAACATTCGCGACAGAAGTGAAATTCCCGGTCTTCGGGCAGCTCGCAGTTCGCGCAGGACGCCGTCGTCCGCCCCAAGTTGCGCGTAACGGGTCGGGTTGCCTGTTTTCGTCCGCCAGTCGCACGAGAGTGTGCCTCCGCCGGTGCGGCTGCACCGGCTCCGTCTCAGACATCGACTGCCCGGCCCCTCCAGGTGCGGCGTGACCGGATGCGTTCGCGACTGTGGGCGGGCTGTGCGATCTCTTGACGTGTGTCAGGGGGCGTCCTAGGGTGCCGCGAAAAGATCGTACGGCGTCGGGTCGGCTCGCTCGTGCCGCAGGGTGATGCATGGCGCCACGGCAGTGGCTGCATTGGTTCGAAGAGCGAGAGGGAAACCATGGTGTTAGCGCTCACTAACCGTCCGGTCGCTCCACCCGGGTGGATGACCGCGGGGGCTTCCGGGTGGTGGTGACAAGGGGTTGGCACCACCGTTGCACCGGGCTATGTTAGCGCTCACCTCGCGACCCTGTCCGGTGAGCGCGCGCATCCGGGGGCGTGGTGAAGCGCCTCCGGACCTCGGTGTCCGCGAAGCCCGTCCCTCTGTCCAGCCCGACAGATCCGGGCCGGAGCGGTGAGGCGGACCATGAGTACCCGAGCCGACCTCGACGCGGTGGCCCGCGCCGGACCGCCGCCCAGGCCGGCGTCCGGACTTCCCCGGACGCCGGCCGGGAACCCCCGCACTCCGGCGGTGACCACGACACCCTCCCTTGGAACGTCGGCCTCCTCACCCGATCTCCCACTACCCGCTGAGCACTCCCCGCCCGCCCTCCGGCAGTGCCGCTGTGCGGACCGCGAGGAGTGCGTCAGCAACCTGCACCGACCCACCTGCCGGATTCCTCGAAGGAGAAGACATGATCGACAGACGCAGCCTCCTCACCGCGGGCGCTGCCGTATCGGCCGCCGGCGTCCTCGCGGCGTGCGCGAAGAAGAACCCCGCCAAGTCCGCCGGCTCGGGCAGCACCGGGAGCAAGCAGATCACCCTGGGCTTCTCCCAGGTGGGGTCGGAGAGCGGTTGGCGCGCGGCCAACACCCAGTCGGTCAAGGAGGCGGCGAAGGCCGCCGGCATCAACCTCAAGTTCTCCGACGCCCAGCAGAAGCAGGAGAACCAGATCTCGGCGATCCGCAGCTACATCGCGCAGAAGGTGGACGTCATATCGTTCTCCCCGGTCGTCGTCACCGGCTGGGACACCGTGCTGAAGGAGGCGAAGGCCGCCGGCATCCCGGTGATCCTCACCGACCGCTCGGTCGAGACCTCCGACCCCTCGCTCTACGTCACCCTGGTGGGCTCGGACTTCGAGATCGAGGGGGAGCGCGCGGCACACATGCTGGAGAAGGTCCTCGCCGGCCACAAGGGGCCGGTCAAGATCGCGCAGCTGGAAGGCACCACGGGCGCGGCCCCCGCGATCGAGCGCGCCAAGGGCTTCGGCAGGATCATGCACGCGAGCCACCCGGAGTGGACGATCATCGCCAGCCAGACCGGCGACTTCACCAGGGCAGGCGGCAAGCAGGTGATGGCGGCCTTCCTGCAGGCACACTCCGACATCGATGTGCTGTTCTCCCACAACGACGACATGGCCATCGGCGCCATTCAGTCCATCCAGGCGGCCGGCAAGACCCCGGGAACGGACATCAAGATCGTGTCCGTCGACGGTGTGCACGACGGGTTCGTGGCGATGTCCAAGGGACAGATCAACGCGATCGTCGAGTGCAACCCCCTGCTCGGCCCGCAGCTGATGGACGCGACCAAGACGGTGCACGCGGGCAGGGGATCGACGCTTCCTCGCTGGATCAAGACCAAGGAGAGCGACTACACGGCGGATCAGGCCGCAGCGGCGCTGCCCGGCCGCAAGTACTGACACCCGTCCACGAGGGCCCCCGGGGTGTGGGGGACCCCCGTCCACGTCGCGACCATTCCACCTAGGAGCGCTGCCATGGCAGAGCCTCGGCCCGTCCTGGAAATGACGGGCATCGTCAAAGAGTTCTCCGGCACACGGGCTCTGTCGGACGTCGACTTCCGACTGTTCCCAGGCGAGATCCACGCCCTTCTCGGCGAGAACGGCGCCGGGAAGTCCACTCTCATCAAGGTCCTGACGGGAGTTCACGCGCTCGACGGCGGAACGGTGGTCCTGGAGGGGCGGCCGGTCCGCATCACCAGTCCGCTGCAAGCCCGGCAGGCCGGTATCAGCACGGTCTACCAGGAGGTCAACCTCTGCCCGAACCTCTCGGTGGCCGAGAACATCCTGATCGGCCGCGAACCGGTCGGAGCGGGCCGGATCCGGTGGAAGGAACTGCGCAGGCGGGCTTCGCAGCTGGTGGCCCGGTTCGGCCTCGATGTCGATGTCTCCGCGCCGCTGGGCTCGTACCCGCTGGCCGTACAGCAGCTGGTGGCCATCATCCGCGCCGTCGGCTCCGGGGACCCCGCAGCCGCGGACACGGGCGGCGCCGCGGTTGGCACACGCGTGCTGATCCTGGACGAGCCGACCTCCAGCCTCGACCGCGACGAGGTCGAGGAACTGTTCGTCCTGATGCGGCGGCTGAGGGAGGACGGGACGGCGATCCTGTTCGTCTCCCACTTCCTGGACCAGATCTACGAGGTCTGCGACCGGATGACCGTGCTGCGCAACGGGGCCCTGGTCGGCGAGCACATGGTCGCCGACCTCGACCAGGTGAACCTGGTGAAGCTGATGATCGGCAAGGACCTCGACGAGCTGGAGGAACTCAGCGAGCACCACGGGGAGCCGGACACGAGCGAGCCGTTCCTCAGGGCGGAGGGCCTCTCCCGGCTCGGCAGCGTCGCCCCGTTCGACCTGGAGGTCCGCGCCGGGGAGGTCCTCGGGCTCTGCGGGCTCCTCGGCTCGGGCCGTACGGAGCTGGCCCGCCTGCTGTTCGGCGCCGACACCTCCGACGGCGGCAGGGTGTACATCGGCGGGGAGCAGGCCGCGTTGCGGGAGCCGAACGACGCGATCGGCAGGGGAGTCGCGTTCCTCTCGGAGAACCGCAGGACCGAGGGCCTGGTTCCGGACCTGACGGTGCGGGAGAACATCATCCTCGCCCTTCAGGCGGCACGCGGCTGGACCCGCCCGGTACCCGCCTCGCAGCGGGACGAGCTGGTCGCCAAGTACATCGCGGCACTGGACATCCGTCCGGCCGACCCTGAGGCGAAAACCGGCTCGCTCAGCGGCGGCAACCAGCAGAAGGTCCTCCTCGCCCGATGGCTGCTCACCCAGCCGAAGCTGCTCATCCTCGACGAGCCCACCCGGGGCATCGACGTGGGGGCCAAGGCGGAGATCCAGAAGCTCGTCGTGTCGCTGTCCGAGGAAGGCATGGCCGTGGTCTACATATCGGCCGAGCTGGAGGAGGTGCTCCGGCTCAGCCACACCGTGGGCGTACTCCGCGACCGCCGGCTCGTGGCGCGGATGGCCAACGGGCCCGACATCACCGCCGGACGGGTCCTGCAGATCATTGCGAGCGGAGAA
The DNA here is from genome assembly GCF_036815005.1 of Streptomyces sp. IBSBF 2435. Lineage (NCBI taxonomy): Bacteria > Bacillati > Actinomycetota > Actinomycetes > Kitasatosporales > Streptomycetaceae > Streptomyces > Streptomyces sp. IBSBF 2435. The sequence continues at coordinate 25,547 of NZ_JAJSYW010000044.1, forward strand.
CATCAGTGAGCCTCACATCCCTGTGGCGCGCGGCGACACAGCACCGGCTGTTCTGGCCGGTGGCTGCCCTGGTCGCGCTGCTTGTGATCAACGTCCCCTTCACTCCGGGGTTCTTCGAGATCCATCTGAAGAACGGTCACCTGTACGGAAGCCTGGTCTCCATCGTGCTGTTCGGGTCGCCGCTCATCCTCGTGGCGATCGGTATGACCCTGGTGATCGCCACCGGAGGCATCGACCTCTCGGTCGGGGCGGTGGTGGCGATCTCCGGTGCGCTGGCCTGCCTCGTCGTCAGCAAGCAGGCGGACCAGGACAGCGTGCCCGGAGTGCTGCTGGCCTTCGCGCTGGCACTTGCCGCGGCACTGGTGTGCGGTGCATGGAACGGCCTGCTGGTCGCCCGGCTCGGTATCCAGCCGATCATCGCCACGCTGATCCTGATGGTCGCGGGCCGCGGGATCGCCCAGCTGATCACCAGCGGCCAGATCATCACCGTCAACAGCGACGCGTACTCGCTCATCGGCGGGGGGTACTGGCTGGGACTGCCGTTCTCCCTCTTCGTGGTGGCCCTGGTGGTCGTGCTGAGCGTGGCGCTCACCCGCCGTACCGCCCTGGGCCTGCTGGTCGAGGCTGTCGGCGGCAACGCGGAGGCCAGCCGCCTGGTGGGCATCAGGTCGCGGCGCATCAAGATCATGGCGTACGTGTTCTGCGGGCTCTGCGCCGGCATCGCAGGGCTGATGATCAGCTCCAACGTGTCGGCGGCGGACGGGAACACCGCGGGACTGTGGATCGAACTCGACGCGATCCTGGCCGTCGTGATCGGCGGGACCTCGCTCACCGGGGGCAGATTCCACCTCGGTGGCACGATCGTCGGAGCACTCATCATCCAGACCCTGACCACGACGATCTACACCATCGGCGTGCCGACCCAGACCAACCTGGTGTTCAAGGCGGTCGTCGTCATCGTCGTCTGCCTGATGCAGTCCTCCGCCTTCCGGGCCAAGGTGTTCGGCGCTCGCGCCAGGCGTCGTGGCCCTGTCCGGAAAAGCCAGGGCGCGGCCGCTGACGCGGCGCCGCAGATGGAGGTGTCGCCGTGAGCGTGATCGACGGTTTCCGGACGAGCGGGGGCAGACCCAGGCTGCACGACCGGCGGCTGCCCGTCCTGGTGACGGCAGCCCTGTTCGTGGTCATGTTCGGCTTCGGCGCCGTCCGGTACCAGTCCTACGGATTCCTCGACGCCCAGGTCTTCATGAACCTCTTCATCGACAACGGCTACCTGCTCGTGGCCGCCGTCGGTGCGACCTTCGTCATCCTCACCGGTGGAATCGACCTCTCGGTCGGCTCGGTCATCGGGTTCACGACGATGCTGACCGCCTGGCTGGTGGAGAAGCAGGGCCTGCCTCTCCTCCTCGTGGCGCCCATAGCCCTGGGGGTCGGTGCCTTCGGCGGCTACCTGATGGGCTACGTGATCCACCATTTCGAGATCCAGCCGTTCATCGTGACCCTGGCGGGGCTGTTCTTCTTCCGGGGGCTGTGCCTGGTCATCAGCAAGGAGTCGATATCCATCAGCGACCCCACGGTGGACAGGCTCGCCCAGACGCATGTTCCGCTGCCCGGCGGATCGTTCCTCTCGATTGCCGCCGTCATCTCGCTGGCGGTCCTGGCCCTCGCCTTCTACGTCCTGCACTACACGCGGTTCGGCAGGCGCGTGTACGCCATCGGCGGGAACGAGCAGTCGGCGCTGCTGATGGGCCTGCCGGTGGCAGGTACGAAGATCGCGGTCTACACCGTCAGCGGCTTCTGCTCCGCACTGGCGGGGCTGCTGTTCACCCTGTACATCCAGTCGGGTGACCCCCTGCACGCAGTGGGCCTGGAACTCGACGCGATCGCCGCGGTCGTGGTCGGCGGCACGCTGCTCACCGGCGGATCGGGCTACGTCGTCGGGACGCTGTTCGGCGTGCTGGTGCTGGGCCTGATCAAGACGCTCATCCAGTTCGAGGGCACCCTCAGCTCCTGGTGGACGAAGATCGCCACAGGGGTGCTGCTCTTCGCCTTCATCCTGATCCAGCGCACCATGACGGCACGAAGCCGGACGTGAACGCCGGCTGTCCCCCCGACCCCCGGCAGGGCGGCCGGGGGGACAGCAGTGCGGCTCGGGTGGGGACCCGGGCCGCACTGCTGTGCCGACTGCCGCGTTCTCAGGCGTCGAGGCCGGGGCGAGCAGGAGCACGAGAGCCGGGGTGACGCCTTGGCCGACGCCCTGTTCGGCAGGCAGGACGCGCCGGTCAGCGGCCGAGCCAGCCCCCGTCGACGGGGATGAGGGCGCCGTGGATGTAGTCGGAGGCGGGCGAGGCCAGGAACACCGCGGCGCCCCCGATGTCCTCAGGGCGGGCCCACCGTCCGGCAGGAATCCGGTCGAGGATGGCGGCATAGCGGGCAGGGTCGTTCCGCAGGGCCCGGGTGTTGTCGGTCGCCACATATCCGGGCACCACGCCGTTGACGTTCACCCCGCGCCCGGCCCATTCGTTGGCCAGTGCCCGAGTCAGGCCGGCGATGCCCGACTTCGCGGCGGTGTAGCCGGGGACGTTGATGCCGCCCTGGAAGCTGAGCAGGGAGGCGGTGAAGACGACCTTGCCCTGCCCCCGGCTCAGCATGCGCCGCCCGACCTCGCGGGTCAGGGTGAACTGGCTGCTGAGGTTGACCGTCAGGACGTGGTCCCAGTCGTCGTCGGAGTGCTCCGCGGCCGGGGCACGGGCGATGGTTCCGGCGTTGTTGACCAGGATGTCGACCGGCCGGTCCATCTCTCCGAGGCCGGCGGCGAGGCGCGAGACGGCGGCGCGGTCGGCGAAGTCCGCCTGCATGGCGGTGCAGGTGCGCCCCAGCGCGGTGACACGCTCCTCGACTTCGCTGCCGGACGGCTCCAGGTGGGCACTGACAGCCACGATGTCGGCCCCGGCAGCCGCCAGTGCCTCCGCGACGGCGAGCCCGATGCCCCGGCGGGCGCCGGTGACGACGGCGAGCTTGCCGGTCAGGTCGAACGGCGTACGGATCGTTGTCATCGTGCGTCTGCTCCCGCGTCGGACTGGCAGTCGATCAGGACCTTCATGACGCCGCCTCCGGCTTCGAGTGCTTCGAAGGCCCGCGCCGCCCGGTCGATGGGCTCGATGCGTGAGATGAGCGACTCGGCCGGGATGTGTCCCGCGGCGATCAGGCCCACCGCGGTCTCGAAGTCCTCGCGGTCGTAGAGCCGCGCTCCGAGAAGGGTGAGTTCGCGCCAGAAGAAGCGGTGCAGGCTGATCTCGCGTGGAGCCGGGTGGATGGCCACCTGCACCAGCCGCCCGCGCGTCGCCAGCGCGTCGACCGCGGTGGTCACCCCCGCCGCGGCGCCCGAGACCTCGAAGGCCACGTTCGCCCCGGCGCCGCCCGTCCAGTCGGCCACCGCGTCGGCCGCGTCGACCGCGGCGGGGTCCAGTGTCGCCAGGCCGAGTGACTCGGCTGTCCCGCGCCGGTAGGGATCGGGTTCGACCAGCAGCAGGTCGGCGCCGCCGCGGCGGGCGACGATCGCGATGAGCAGGCCGATCGGCCCGCCTCCGACGACCAGGGCCTTCTCGCCGTCCCGCAGCCCGGCACGCCGCACGTCGTGCACCGCTACCGCGGTGGGTTCCGCCAGCGCGGCGCGGTCCAGCCGCAGGCCTACGGGGAGCCGGACGAGCGTGTCGGCCGGTACCGTCCAGCGGGACTGCAGGGAGCCGGCCGCGTCGATGCCGAGGAACACCAGGCGGTGGCAGATGTGGCGGTGGCCGGAGTGGCACGCGGGACACTGCCCGCACGGGACCAGGGGCATGACGGTGACGTTGTCGCCCGCCTCCCACCCGGAGACGTCGGGGGCTGCCTCCGCCACACGTCCGGACATCTCATGCCCGATGACCTGGGGCGGACCCACCCGGGCATCCATGGAGCCGTGGAAGATGTGCAGGTCGGTGCCGCAGATGCCGGTGTACGCCACGTCGATCGCCACGTGTCCTCGCGGTGGGGGCGCGGTTGCGGTTCCGGCCTCCAGCGCCAGCGTCCGAGGCGCGGTGTAGGCCACTCGTCGTGCGTTCACGCGGGGGACTCCTCGTTCAGGTGCCAGATCTCTTCCAGGTCGGACCAGTTCCCGCCGGCTCCGCTGTCGGGCCACGGCTCCTGGCACGGGTCGGTGAACCGCCACCAGCGCCGCGTGTCCGGGTCGGCGGCGATCGAGGCTAGGTCGGCCTCGAAGTCGTCGCCGTGGTATTCGAGGTAGCTGAACAGCACGTCGTCGCGAAGGAAGATCGTGTAGTTGCGGATGTTCGCCGCGCGCAGCGCGGCCTCCACCCCCGGCCACACGGAGCGGTGCAACTCCAGGTATTCCGCGCGGCGTTCGGGCCGCAGCCTGATGGTCTGTGCGAGGCGTCTCATGCGGATTCCTTTGCTCGTGCGGGCCGGTCGGCCTCGTCGGACGTGGGAGCCGGCTGCCGGTCCCGCAGCCGGTAGGTGCGGACCGCGTTGGTGCGCATCACCGCGTCGGCGTCGGCCGCCGGTAGGTCGGACAGGGCTTCGCGGACCAGATCCAGCCAGGACTCGTACGAGGTGGCGAGCTTCATGACCGGCCAGTCGCCGCCGTACAGGCAGCGGTCGGGGCCGAACGCCTCCAGCACCTCGCGGAGCACGGCGAGCAGGGCGGGCGCATCGGTGCCGGGAGGCGCCTCGGTGGCAAGACCGGACAGCTTGCAGACGACGTTGTCCCGCCGGGCCAGCCGGAGCAGGGCCGGCCGCCACGAGGGGTCGGGGCAGGGGAGGGACGGCTTGCCGAGGTGGTCGAGGACGAAGAGGGTCTGCGGGCACGCGGCCGCAAGTCCTGCGAGTTCGCCGAGCTGCCGTTCTCGCACGCACGCGTCGAACGGCAGCCCCGCCCGGCCCAGGAGCCCCAGACCGGCGCGGAAATCCGCGCCCTCGGTGAATCCCGGCTCCTCGTCCTGGATGTTGTGGCGGACGCCGACGACGAACGGGTCGGCGGCGAAAAGGCGGATGGCGTCCGGCGCCCCGGCGGGATCGTCCAGGCTCACGTGCGCCACGGCGCCGCGGATCCACGGCTCGGTACGTGCCAGGCTGCGCACCCACCGCAGTTCCCGGGCCGCCTGCTCCGGACGCCGCCCTGCTTCGACGAAGACCGCCTCCACCGGCTCGTCCACGTCGCCGAGGAAGCCGGAGGGGGAGAAGCGCCGGTCGAGGGGGGGAACGTCGGCGAGCCACGGGTAGGACAGGTGCTGCGGGTCCCAGAAGTGGACGTGGCTGTCGAGCACCGGCGCACGCTCCGCCTCGGCGCCGCCGGGCGGCTGATCGATGGTCATGGCTGCTCCCCGGAGGTCGCCAGGACGTAGCCGGAGCGCTCGGCGCCGCGCAGCGCCCAGCCCAGGACCGTCTCTGCGAGCGTCGCCCCGTAGCAGGGCGAGACGTCGAAGAAGCAGATGCCCAGCTCCAGGGCGGTGCGTATGGCGTCGATACCGTCGGCATCGGCGAATGCGCCGTACACGGCGCCCGGCGGAGACACCCCGAATCCCAGCTCGGAGACCTCCGGGCCGGTTGTGCCCATCGCGCGGCGCTTCACCGCGCGTCCTGCCGCGCCTGCTCGTCGAACGGGGTGCGGTAGGAGGGCGGCCGGGTGCGCAGGCCGAGCTGCAGGGTGAGTCGGACGGTGCTGGAGCGGGGGAGCTCCACCTGCAGCCAGGGTCCACCGACGACGGCCGACGCGGCGGTCACCGTCGGGGCGGTGTGCCCGTAGTCGTACAGGTCACCGATCCAGGAAGGGTCCTCGCAGACGCTGTAGTCCACCGAGCGGATGGTGTGCTCGCTGAACGCGCCGGCCTGGACGATCACCGATCGGGCCGCTTCGGGATCGAGGTTGACCAGATCGACCACCGTGGCATCGGGGTCGATGGCGGAAACCAGCGCCGCGACCCCTGCGGGAAGCCCTGGACGCCGGGCGGCGGCGTCGTGGTAGCGCACCCGTGCCTGCTGCAGACCGCCGTTGTAGACCACCTGGGGGCCGCCCCAGGTGAGCTGGACGAGCGCCTCGGTGACCACGGGGTTGGACTGCTGCCACAGGTGGATGTCCGCCTCCGGCACGTCCCAGCCGCGGTACTTCTCCATCCGGGACAGCCGGTGCCGCACCTGCGCCTGGGCCGCCGCGAGGATCTTCTCCGGATAGTGCGGGTCGTCGCCCGCCAGGAAGGCCAGCCAGGGCTCCTCGTGGCCGGCCTCCTCCTTGCTGCGGAAGGAGCGGACCGTACGCCAGTCGTATCCGGCGGCACCGCGCAGGAGTTCGATGCGCGCCCGGTCGGAGTCGGAGGCGGTGTGGTGCCACAGCGCCGTCGGGACGGCCATCAGCATGGGGTTGTAGTCGAACCAGCCTTCGTCCCCGTACCGGAACGGCACATGGAGGGTCGGGACGCTCACGTCCTCCGCCAGCTGCGCGATCCACTTGGACCTGATGCTGGAGTCGGCCTCGGTGAAAGCCATCACCTTGCCGTGCGAGATGATCTCGTCCAGTACCGGCCGCACCAGGTCCAGGTACGAGTCGTCGCCGGTGACGGCGGCACCCGCCAGCGCGGCGACGATCGCCGCATGCCCCACGCTGTACCAGCCGTGCGGCCAGGACCACCCGTAGTGGCCGCCGTACCAGCGACCTTCCAGCAGACCGCCGACGGTGCCGTCCGGGGCGACGTTGTCCGGCAGGATTCCCCCGTTGGCGGCGGCGCGCTCGCGCCAGGCGCCGACGTACTCGGCGATCCAGTCCGCGTAGCGCTGCTCGCCGGAGATGATCCAGGCGTTCAGGACGAGTCCCGCCGCGGAGAGGTTGACCGCGGTGTCCCCGTCGCCCATCCGGCGGCGCATCTCCTCACCGAGCCGCGGGTCGGCGTCGAGCGGCGGACGCTCCGCGCCCGCCGGCAGAATCCAGCCGAGCGGGAAGCCGTACATCTGCGCTTCCTTCGGCAGCCACGGGTAGGCGTCGCCGTCCGACAGGCCGTCACGTCCGGGGTCGCTGCCGTTGTGCGGCCGGCGGATGATGTGCCGGTCGGGGTCGTAGTTGCCGTGCCCGGGTTCGACGTACAGATCCGCGAAGCGCTGTGCGCGTTCGGCCCACCGGCCGGGGGCTGCCATGCAAAGGAAGTACAGCAGCAGCAGGCTTTCGCCCTGGTGGAACCAGTCGTATCCGCGTTCGTACTCGTCCGTGAGCATGCCCAGCTCGGTCAGCTGGCGGGTGACGCCTTCCCAGTGGCGCTCGGACTGGGCCAGCAGGTCGTCGGCGCCGCCCAGCAGGTACAGCTGGGGCCAGTTGAAGAAGACCTCGTAGAAGTCGTCGACGCCGTCGCGGGAGGTCAGCTCACCGGTGTAGCGCAGCCGTCCGTCGGGTCCGGTGAAGTCGCGGGCGAACCGGCGCCAGGCCCGGTCGAGCAGGTCGAACAGCTCGCGCTGCGCTGTCGCCCAGCCCGGCGGTTCGAGCAGCGGCACCGAGGCCGTGATGACTGGATGCATCGGGAGGAGCTCCATTCGCGTTCGGTTACGGCCGCCTCCTCGCACAGCGCTGCCCGCACACCGGCCGGGGCGGGCGGTGTGCTGCACGTCGTGCGGGCCGGCCGGACGGTCAGTTCTTGGTCGCGCCGGCGAGCATGCCGGCGACCAGGAACCGTTGGGAGAACAGGAAGACGACCAGCACGGGGACGATCGCCAGCAGCGTGGCCAGGGCCAGTTCGGGTCGCTCGACCTGCAGCGTGCTGGCCGTCGGGTTGAACTGCGGGACGGAGTCGAGCAGAGTGCCCAGGCCGACCTGGACCGGGAACTGGTCGCTCTGCGGCAGCATGACGTACGGCAGGTAGTAGTTCGTCCAGTTGGCGACGAAGCTGAAGAATCCGACCAGTGCGACGACAGGTGCCGCGAGCGGCAGTGCCACCCGGCGGAGGACACCGAATTCCGAGCAGCCGTCCAGCCGCGCCGCGTCCAGCAGTTCCCGGGGCAGGGCGGTGCTGAAGTAGATGTACGTCAGATACACCCCGAACGGATAGAACGCGTACGGCAGGATGATCGACCACATCGAGCCGATCAGGTGAACCGCGTTGACCTCGAGGAAGAGCGGCACGACCAGCGTGGCGTTCGGCATCAGCATCACCACGAGGGTGGCGACCAGCAGTGCGCGCCGGCCGCGGAACTCCGTCATCGCCATCGCGTAGCCGGCCGGCACCGCCACGCACAGGGTGACCACCAGGGCGAGGAAGGAGTAGAGCGCCGAATTGCGCAGCCACAGGAAGATCGCGTCGTCCTGGTAGGCGGTCAGGGCGTTCCAGTTGGCGTGCAGCGCGTGGAGGGAGCCGAACGACAGGGGGTTGTTGTTCACCAGCTGGTCGTCGGTCTTGGTGGCCGCCAGCAGTAGCCAGAGCACCGGCAGCACGAAGAAGACCACGAACAGCAGAAGCACCAGGGCCGGGAGCGGGTTGAGACGCCCGCGCGCCGAGCAGCCGGATCGCGTCCGGTCCGTTCGTCCGGCCACCCGCCCGCTGCCGGAGCGTGCGGCGACCGCAGGCCGCCGGATGTCAGTCCGCATCGAAGAACCCCGATCTGGCCACGAAGACCCCTGCGACGACCATTCCGACCAGCAGCAGTTCCACGGACACGGCCGCGGCGGTGTTGACGTCGTTGTTCTGGAACGCGAAGTCGTACGCGAGCTGGTTGAGTGAGTAGTCCCGGCCGGCGACACCCACGCTCGCCTGCGACAGCAGTTGCGGCTCGACGAACAGCTGGGTGCCGCCGGCGAAGGCGAGGATGACCATGTAGACGATCCACTTGCGCAGCAGGGGGATCTGTATCCGCCATGCGGTCTGCCAGGCTCCCGCGCCGTCGATACGCGCGGCTTCCAGGACGTCCTGCGAGATGTTGTTCAGCGCTCCGTACATCACCACGATCCAGCCGCCGGCACCGGTCCAGAAGGCGATGAGGGTGAAGAGGATCGGCAGATGCCCTGGGGCGATGACCTCACCGAAGGTGTGGTATCCGAAGGCCCGCAGCAGGAAGGCGACCGGGCTGACCGTGGGATCGAGCACGAAGAGCCACACCATGACGCTGGCCGCTCCGGCGAGGGCACCCGGCACGTAGTACAGGAACCGCAGTGCCCTGCTGACGCCGCTCAGCGCCAAACGGTGCAGCAGGAGCGCCAGCCCGACGACGAACACGACCAGGGACGCCAGCCACCAGAGCAGGTAGAGGGCCACGTGCCCGACGGCTGGTGTGAAGCGGAAGTCGTCGACGGCGGTCGAGAAGTCGGACAGGCCGCTGAAGGTGCCGCCGCTGTCGGTGAAGGCGAAGTAGATCGCGTAGCCGGTCGGCACGAGCCCGAAGGCGATCAGCAGGAGCGTGTAGGCGGCGACGAAGCCGTGCCCGGCCCGGCCCGGCCACAGCGTGCGCGAGCTGCGCACCGGTGCCCGGCGGGCCTCGGTGGGTTGCGCCGTCACTGGGTGGTGACCTTGTAGCCGGCGGCGCGGGCGTAGTTGGCGATCGCCGTCTGCCAGGCCGGCAGCAGGGACACGAGGGACCTGCCTGCCGTCAGCTTGGGGGTCACTGTGGCGGCCCAGACGGCCTCCTGGCTGAACTGTCCGTAGCCCCAGCCGGGCCAGACCTGGTTCGCAGCGGCCTGCATGGGAGAGGAGATGTCGCCGGTGAAGTAGTCGGAGGCGGCTTGCTTGGCCAGCCAGTTCTTCGCGGCGGAGGTGTAGGCAGGGTAGCCGGGTGCGAGCTTCGCCTGGTAGTCGTCCGAGGTGGTCGCCCAGGTGAGGAAGGCGGTCGCGGCCTTGAGGTTCGCGCTGTGAGCCGACAGCAGCCAGGTGCCGCCGCCCACGTTGCCCGCGGTGTTTTCGGTGTCCGCGGACCACTTCGGCATCGGTGCGACGGCGATCTGGTGCGGCGGTGTCTTGAACGATCCCTGGAACAGCGCGCCGCCGAACCAGGAGGGGCCGGGCATCATGAGGATCCTGGCGGCCTGGTTCTTGTCGAAGTCCGTGCTGAAGACGCTGCTCATGGACATCGTCTTGTTCTTGACGAGGGTGTCGAGCAGCGAGGCCATCCGCGTGCACTCCGGGCCGGTGGTGTCGACCGTCACTGCCTTGGGCCCGGTGACCTGGTTCGCACCGCACCTGCTCGGCCACATGTACAGCTCGGGCGCCCAGGTGTCGCCGGCCGAGCCGACCAGGTAACCGGGGTGCTCGGTGGCCACCTTCTGCCCGAGGGCCCGGTACTGCTCCCAGGTCTGCGGGACCTGGTAACCCCACTGCTTCATCAGCGGCGCGTTGTACCACAGCACCGTTTGCGCGAGGTCGTTGCGCAGGCAGTACAGCGTGCCGTTGACCGTGCAGGGCGTGTTGGCGCCCTCGGCCCAGCCCGCCAGCGTCGGCTGCGGTATCAGACCCTTGTTCAGCGGAGCGGTGAAGCCGGCGTCGACCGCCCAGGTGGTCTCGTTGTTCTGGGAGCTGAACACCACGTCCGGCCAGCCCTTGCGGGTGCGGTTGAACAGGCTGACCTTCGTGCGCAGGTAGTTGGAGCCGTTCGCGTCCCCGTCGTAGCTGACGATGTTCATCTTCACGTCGGGGTGCTGCTTCTGGTAGAGCTTGGCGGCGTCCATACGAGAGGCATCCACCCACACCGTCAGGGCGCCGCCTGTCTGCTTGACGGGCTTGAAGCCGCCTTGGGAGCCCTTGTCGCCGCTGCCTCCGCCGCAGGCGGCGACCGTGACCAGCACCAGGACACCGGCCACGGCCAGCATGCCGGTGCGTCTGCGGTTTCCGCAGGTTCCCTCGGGTGTGTTCGTGCCGACCACGCGGACCTTGGCTGTCATGAACAACTCCACTACGTCGTGGGGCCCGTCCATCGCTGGAACGCGGGCCGGGACAGGTCGCACTGCTGGAGGGGAAGGCAAACGGATGGGAGCTTGACGGCCGCCGGGACGAAGTGGTCCCGACCTGAATTTTTCAGGCGAAGCAGCGGCGCGCTGTGATCACACATAACAAGCTCCAGACCCCGGTCACGTCAACAGGATGAGCGTGGTTATTTCCGGGATTCTTTTACGCGATGCCCTCATAGCCGCAGATTTCTGACCGATTTGTTATCGTATGTAATGATTGAGGAGGGGAAATAAGTCCTACATATATCGTCGGCGCGAGCCTCCGTTGTATGCTGCGCCGCAATGTCCGACCGGCTGTGTACCGTGTGGTCGGCGGCGGGAGATGGTGGAGGCGGGTCGTTGGACGGTGGTCCTGCGGGNTCCGACCGGCTGTGTACCGTGTGGTCGGCGGCGGGAGATGGTGGAGGCGGGTCGTTGGACGGTGGTCCTGCGGGTGCGGCGGTCGGTGATTCGGTGTCGGTGCCGCCGGACGCGGGGGGTGGTGGGGGGTATCGGCCTGGTTATGAGCGTGTGGCTGAGGAGATTCTGCGGCTCATCGGGGAGTCGGGGTTGCGGCCGGGGGATCGGATGCCGACGGAGAATCAGTTGGCGTCGCGGCTGGGTACCAGTCGGACGGTGGTGCGTGAGGCTGTGAAGATTCTTTCGGCGATCGGGCGGGTCCGTGCGCAGAAGGGCCGTGGCCTGTTTGTGGCGAATGATCAGGGGATGCTGGGTTCGTCGTTGTGGGGGAGTTTCTTCCTGCCGGCGGATCTTGATCATGTCTACCGGTTGTTCGAGTTCCGCCGGGTCCAGGAGGCGGCGGCCAGTCGGCTGGCGGCGGTGCGTGCGACTCCGGCGGACTTGCGGGCGATCGAGGAGGCGGCGGGGGTGTGCCGGGAGGGTCATGTGACCGGTCGGCGTGAGCTGTTCGACCGTGGTGATGACGATTTCCATCTCAGTGTGGCGAAGGCGTCGCAGAATCCGTTCCTGGTGGATGCGGTTCGTGAGGCCCGTCGGCTTCAGCGGCAGTCCAGCGTCATCGGGTTGCACGGGACGGTCGGGGGGCATGCCGAGGAGGCGGTGGCGGAGCATGCTGCGATCCATCAGGCGATCAGGGACGGCGATGCGGAGGCGGCTGCGCGGGCGGCCGCCGTCCACTTGGACCAGACCCTGGAGGACTACCGCCGCGAGATCCAGCGCCGCGTGTTCGGCTGAGCCGC
>NZ_JAJSYW010000045.1:0-36828 GCF_036815005.1 Streptomyces sp. IBSBF 2435
GGCGGCGCGCCGGGGGGGGGGGGGCGGGGGGGGGGGGGCCGGGCCGCCCCCCCCCCCCCCCCCCCCCCCCCCCCCCCGCGGCCCATACGCCAGGAAGATGTGCTCGTGCTGGCGTACCGGGACGCCGGCCCGGGTGAAGTCGTGCTCCCACAGGCAGAGCACGGGACCGAGGGCGAGGTCCGTCCAGCCGGTCTCCTCGCGCAGCTCGCGTACGGCCGCCTGCTCCGGCGTCTCCCAGCGCCTGCCGGCGGGAGACGCGCCGATCGTCCTGACCGCGCCCCCCGATCGGAATGCCGGCCCGATCACCGTGCAGGGCGGCTGTCCCGCTCTGGAGCGTCTCCGTCTGCCGTGTCCGGATACCGCGGTTCGCGTCGACCGTGTGCTGGACCGCCGTATGCGGCAGCTGATCAGCTGGGACGGTGTCGACTCTTGCCGTGGTCCTGGCCCTGTCCGCCGCGCTGGGTCTGTGGGCGGCCGGTATCGCCTGGAAGCAGGCCCGCGACTGGCAGGCGTGAGCAGCGGCCGTCCTACCGGTCCTCGCGCTGGTACGCCGCGCCGCCCCCGGAAGCCCGGGGGCGCCGCGGTCGAGCGTCAGGGCGTGGCGCAGGTGACGGTCGGGGGCGGGGTCGGGGCGCTGGAGGCGAGGAAGCCGAAGGCGGTGGACGCTCCGGGTGCCAGTGCGCCGTTCCAGGCCGCGCTGTGGACGGTGGCGGTGCCGTTGGGGTTGGTCACCGCGGTGCCGTTCCAGGCCTGGGTGACGACGGTGCCGCTGATGGTGGCCGTCCAGCTCGTCAGCGCCGTTGCCGCCGCCGTGACGGTGACCGACGCCTGGTAGCCGCCCTGCCAGGAATTGGTGATGGTCACGGCCGCGGTGCAGGCCGGGGTGCCGCCGGTTCCGCCCGTGCCTCCGGCGGACGTGCCGGTAGACGTGCCGGTGGACGTACCCGCCGAGGTGCCCGACGACGTACCGGTGGACGTGCCCGACGACGTACCGCCCGAGCCCGGGGTCAGGAGGGCTGCCAGGGGCGGGTACCAGCGGGCGGCCATCTTCGCGATGCCCGCGTCATTCGGGTGCACCCCGTCACCCGTGTCCGTCGCGTCGTTGAAGCCCGTCCACTGGTCGACCACGGTGACCGGGGACTGGGCCGTGCTCACGGACTGCGCCCAGGCCGGGATCTGCTGGTTGAAGTCGATCACGCGCTGCGCGCACTCCGCGCAGGTCGGCGGGTTCATCGGCAGGATCTGGGCGACCAGCACCTTCATGGCCGGGTTGCTCGTCCGCATCTGGCCGACCATCTTCGTGAAGGCGGCCAGGATCTGGGCCGGGGCGATGTTGCTCCAGACGTCGTTCGTGCCGAGATGCATCAGCACGATGTCGGGCGACGTCGCCGACAGCCACGCGGGCAGCTGGTTCTGGCTGGCGATGTTGGTGGCAAGGATGCCGCCGTGGCCCTCGTTGTCGCCGTCGTACGCGACCCCGCAGCCCTGCGGCGGGAGGGTGCCCACGAAGTCGATGTTCGTATAGCCCGCGCTCTGGAGCTGGTTCCAGAGCAGGGCCCGCCAGCAGCCGGGCGAGCCGGTGATCGAGTCGCCGAGCGGCATGATGCGTACGGGGGCGGTCGCGGCCGGGGCAGCAGCCGCGGCGGGGGCCGAATTCGGCGCCGCCGACGCGGATCGCGCGCCGCCTAGGGCCACGACGGCGCCGAACGCCAGAAGCAGCAGGGCGAGCAGTAGTCTCGACGCCCGCGGTGCGGGACGGGCGAGGGGTGTTTCGCGGGACATGGCCGGGTCCTTCCGGGTGGGGGGAGCACCCAATGGGAGCGCTCCCATAGACGTACCGACGGCACCACCCGCACGTCAAGACGCGCACCGCACTAGGGTCGGCCGAACACACCCCTGCACACCCCGGAACGTACGGAGGCGCGATGCGCGCGACGACCAACGGCACCGCGCTGCTGCGGCTGCGGAAGGTGAGCCGTACGTACGGCCAGCGCCGCGCCCTGCACCCGCTCGACCTGGACCTCGAAGCCGGCCAGTGCGTCGCCCTCTACGGGCAGAACGGCTCGGGCAAGTCCACGCTGCTCCGGATAGCCGGCGGCCGGGACGCCCCCACCAGCGGCGACGCGCTCTTCGCCGGGCGCCCGGTCAGCGAGGACGACCCGGAGGTGCGGGCCAGGGTCGCGGTCGTCGGCGACACCGTCGCCTGCTACCCGGACCTGACCGTCCGCGAGCACCTGGAGCTGGTCACCGTCGCGCACGCCGTTGACGACGCCGACGCCTGGATCGACCAGGTGCTCGCCGACCGCCGGCTGTCCGACCACGCGCGCGCCCTGCCGGGTTCGCTCTCCTCCGGCCAGCTCCAGTCGCTGCTGCTGGCGGCGGCCCTCGTACGCCCCCGGGACCTGCTCATCCTCGACGAGCCCGAGCAGCGCCTCGACCCGGCCGCCAGGCGCCGCCTCGCCGACCTGCTCGTCGCGGAGAAGACGGACGGCGTCGCGGTCCTGCTGGCCACCCACCAGCCCGACCTGGCGGAGGCGGTCGCCGACCGGATGATCGCGCTGGACGATGGCCAGGTCATCGCGGACGGGTCGCCCGCGGCGGTGCTGCGCGAGCTGGGTGTACGCGGATGACGGACGGCCGGCGGCCCGCACCGCACACCCCCCGCGCCCCGCTGCCGGGCACCGGCGCGCCCGGCCCGGGCGCCGCCCCGGAAGACGCCGACCTCACGGGCGGGGCAGGCACGTCCGCCCCGTACGACTCCGGCCGTACGGTCCCTGCGGGCACGTCCGGCGGTGACGGCACGTCCGGCGGTGACGGCACGTCCGACGCCGAGCCGGGCGGCGCCCGGGAGGACGTCGACCACGCGGGCGGGGCAGGCCCGTCCGCTCCGGGCGACCCCGCCCGCACGGACCCGGCGTCCGACCCCGGCGCCCCGGCCGCCCACGACGGCGGCCCCGACCACGGCGCCCCGGCCGGCCCGGACGACGAAGACGACGCCCCCTGGTCCGAGGAGGACGACGACCGTACCGACGAGACCCTCGCCTGGCTGCGCCGCAAGCGCCGCGCGCACCGGCGGGCGAAAGGCCGGGAGCTGGCCCTCCTCGTCTACACCGTCCTGATCGCCGTCGCCGGCTACGGCAGCAGCTTCGCCGTCAGCTTCCTGCGCGGCCTGGAGAACGGTTCCGGTTACGCCGACGCCGCCCGCGACCTGCGGGTCGCGATGCCCGCGCTCTTCGCGCTGCTCACCGTCGGCGTCGCCGTACTGGCCGCGCGGGACGCACTGTGGCGCGGGCCCGTGGTCGTGCCGGGGCCGGCCGTGGGGTGGCTGCTGGCGCAGCCGGTGCGGCGGGCGAGAGTGCTGCGGCCATGGTTCCGGTTGTCGGCCGGGCTCGCGCTGGTCCCCGGGGTGCTGGCCTGGGTCGGCGGCGCCGCCGTCCTGCGGGTGACGGGGCTCGCCCCGCTCGGCAAGGCCCTGCTCGCCGCGCTCCCCGCGGCCCTGTGCCTGCCGCTGCTGGCCGTCGCGCTCGGCATGGCGGTGGAGCGGCGGCCCGCGCTCGCCCGCGCCGTACGGCGCTGGACCGCCCCCGCCGTACTGCTGCTGGCCGCACTCGTCGCCCAGACGGTCCTGGCCGTCAACGGCCACCGCTCCCCCGGCGTCGAGCAGGCCGAGCTGTGGAGCGGCCCGTGGGGCTGGGCCGGCCAGCCGGTGGTGCGGGTGATCGGCGGGAGCGCGTCCGCGTGGCCCGCCGCCGTCGCCCTCCTCGTGGCGGCCACCGCCGCGTCCGTGCTCGCGGCGCACCGCGACGCGGCCCTCGTCCCCACCGCCCGGCTGCGCGAGCGCGCGGCGACGGCCACGACCGTCTCGTCCGTGGCCTGGTCGCTCGAACTGCGGGCCGCCAAGCTGGCGATCATGGACGCGGGCGGCGGCACGCCGGTCCGTACGGTACGGCTGCGGGCGCCGCGCGGCCGTTACGGGCAGCACCTGGTCGTCGCCTGGCGCGACCTGCTGACGCTGCTGCGTACGCCCGGCCGGCTCGGCAAGGCGGCGCTGTGGACGGCGTCCGGCGCCGCCGTCGCGGGTCTGGGCGCGGACCTCGGCGGTGAGCGGCGCTGGGTCGGGCTCGTCCTGGGCCTGCTCTTCGGCTACCTCGCCGTCGGCGCGCTGGCCGAACCCGCCCGGCTGGAGACGGACGACGTACGGCGGGCCGCCTGGTCGCCGTACCGGTTCCGTACGCTGATGCTGCACCACGGCATCGTGCCCGCGCTGTCCGGCGCGCTGCTCGGCCTGCTCGCAGCCGTACCGTACGCGGTCGCGGGCCACGTCTGGACCCTCGTCCTCCTCCCCCTGTGCGCGCTGCCCTTCACCGGCGCGGCGCTCGTCTCCGCCAGCCGCGGCCCGGCCCGTACCCAGCTCCTCTTCCTGGGCGGCGGCTCCCCGCTCGGCGGCCCGGGTCCTCTGATCTACGTCGCCTGGTACGCGGCCGGCCCGCTGCTCGCGATCACCGCCCTGACGATCGCCCTCGGTCCGGTCCTGCGCACCGCCACGGACTCGTCCGTGACCCAGGCGGCGGTGGCTGCGAGCCTGCTGACGGCGCTGCTGCTCCTGCTGACCACCCGTATGTCCGACCGCCTGGTCCGCCACTGACCGGGCGGCCCGCCGCCCCTCCCCCGACCCGCCCGGTATGCCCGGCCTACCGGGCCAACCCACAGGAGCCACCGCCGAGATGATCTCCCTGCGTGAAGTCCGTGACACCGACCTGCCGGTCTTCTGGGACCACCTGTCGGACCCGGCGGCGCAGCACATGGCCGCCGTCACCAGGGGCTACCACTACGACCGGAGCCGGTTCGACACCCACTGGGCCCGGATCATGGCCGACCCCGACATCCTGATGCGTACGGTGCTCGCCGACGACGAGGTGGTCGGCCATGTCGCGATGTACGGCCCGCCGGACGAACGCGAGGTCACGTACTGGATAGCCAGGGCGCACTGGGGCCGCGGCATCGCCACGGCGGCCCTCACCTCGCTGATCGGCCTCGTCGCCACCCGCCCGCTGTACGCCCACGCGGTGGCCGACAACGTTGGCTCGATCCGCGTCCTGCGGAAGTGCGGCTTCGAGATCACCGCCCACGACAAGGTCTTCGCCGAGGCCCGCGCGACCGAGATCCCCGAGGTGCTCCTCACCCTGGCGTGAGCCCCTCGCCCCTCGCGCGGCCGGCCGTCCCGGTACGTCCTGCCACGTCCCGCCGCCGCGACGTCGGCGGCGGCCCCGCTGCTGGAGCGGCTGGGCCAGAAGGCCTGACGGGTCCGGACGACCGAGGAAGTGACCACGGATGACGGTTCCCGACCTGGTCGAGGGGCGCGATGAGCCCGCTGGGCCGGCTTCTGCGCAGCCGCAGGGCGGGCGACGTCGCGGCATGGAAACGGAAGGTCCCGCACCGCCCGGGGGCAGTGCGGGACCTTCCGCGTCAAGCTCAGCGCAGCGTCACTTGTTGATCTTCGTGACCTGGCCGGCGCCGACCGTCCGGCCACCCTCGCGGATGGCGAACTTCAGGCCCTCCTCCATGGCGATCGGCTGGATCAGCGCGACCGTCATGGCGGTGTTGTCGCCCGGCATGACCATTTCGGTGCCCTCGGGGAGGGTCACGACGCCGGTCACGTCGGTGGTCCGGAAGTAGAACTGCGGACGGTAGTTGTTGAAGAAGGGGGTGTGACGACCACCCTCGTCCTTCGACAGGATGTAGGCCTGGGCCTCGAAGTCGGTGTGCGGCGTGACCGAACCCGGCTTGATGATGACCTGGCCGCGCTCGACATCCTCGCGCTTGATGCCACGAAGCAGCAGACCGACGTTCTCACCGGCCTGGCCCTCGTCGAGCAGCTTGCGGAACATCTCGATACCGGTGACCGTGGTGGTGGTCTTCTCGGTCTTGATGCCGATGATGTCGACGGTCTCGTTGACCTTGAGGATACCGCGCTCGATACGGCCGGTGACGACGGTGCCACGACCGGTGATCGTGAAGACGTCCTCGATCGGCATCAGGAACGGCTTCTCGACGTCACGCGCGGGGGTCGGGATCGCCTCGTCGACGGCCTGCATGAGGCCGAGCAGCTTCTCGCCCCACTCCTTGTCGCCCTCAAGCGCCTTGAGCGCCGAGACCCGCACGACCGGAAGGTCGTCACCCGGGAACTCGTACTCGGAGAGCAGCTCGCGGACCTCGAGCTCGACGAGCTCCAGGATCTCCTCGTCGTCCACCATGTCGGCCTTGTTCAGGGCGACGACGATGTACGGGACACCGACCTGGCGGGCCAGGAGCACGTGCTCCTTGGTCTGCGGCATCGGGCCGTCGGTCGCGGCGACCACCAGGATCGCGCCGTCCATCTGGGCGGCACCGGTGATCATGTTCTTGATGTAGTCCGCGTGACCGGGGCAGTCGACGTGGGCGTAGTGACGCGACTCGGTCTGGTACTCGACGTGCGCGATGGAGATGGTGATACCGCGCTGGCGCTCCTCAGGAGCCTTGTCGATCTGGTCGAAGGCCGAGGCCTCGTTCAGGTCCGGGTACGCGTCATGCAGCACCTTGGTGATCGCCGCGGTAAGGGTCGTCTTACCGTGGTCGATGTGACCGATGGTGCCGATGTTGACGTGCGGCTTAGTCCGCTCGAACTTCGCCTTCGCCACTGGGTTCCTCCTGGGGGTGGATCTGTACGCCTTGCTTCATCGGCGCCAGGTGATCTTTGCTGGTTTCAATCCTAGGGCGGGTTATTCGCCCTTGGCCTTCGCGATGATCTCCTCAGCGACGTTCCGCGGAACCTCGGCGTAGGAGTCGAACTGCATGGAGTAGCTGGCCCGGCCCGAGGTCTTGGACCGCAGGTCACCGACGTAGCCGAACATCTCCGACAGCGGAACGAGGCCCTTGACGACACGAGCGCCGCTGCGCTCCTCCATGGCCTGGATCTGGCCACGGCGGGAGTTGAGGTCGCCGATGACGTCGCCCATGTAGTCCTCGGGCGTGGTGACCTCGACGGCCATCATCGGTTCGAGGAGTACGGGGCTCGCCTTGCGGGCACCCTCCTTGAACGCCTGCGAACCGGCGATCTTGAATGCCAGTTCGGAGGAGTCGACCTCGTGGTAGCCGCCGTCGAGAAGGGTGATGCGGACACCCACCATCTCGTAGCCGGCCAGGATGCCGAACTTCATGGCTTCCTGTGCGCCCGCGTCCACCGACGGGATGTACTCGCGGGGGATACGGCCACCGGTGACCTTGTTGACGAACTCGTAGGTCGCGTCGCCGCCTTCCAGCGGCTCCATCATGATCTGCACCTTGGCGAACTGACCGGTACCACCGGTCTGCTTCTTGTGGGTGTAGTCGATGCGCTCGACCGTCTTGCGGATGGTCTCGCGGTACGCGACCTGCGGCTTGCCGACGTTGGCCTCGACCCGGAACTCCCGGCGCATCCGGTCGACCAGCACCTCGAGGTGCAGCTCGCCCATTCCGCCGATGATGGTCTGGCCGGTCTCCTCGTCCGAGTGGACCTGGAAGGAGGGGTCCTCCTCCGAGAGACGCTGGATGGCGACACCCAGCTTCTCCTGGTCGCCCTTGGACTTGGGCTCGATGGCGACCTGGATCACCGGCGCCGGGAAGTCCATGGACTCCAGGATCACCGGGGACTTGTCGTCGCACAGCGTCTCACCGGTGGTGGTCTGCTTCAGGCCCATGACGGCGATGATGTCGCCGGCGCCCACCGAGTCGATCTCCTCACGCTTGTTCGCGTGCATGCGGTAGATCTTGCCGATGCGCTCCTTCTTGCCCTTCACCGAGTTCAGCACCGCTGAACCGGCTTCGAGGCGGCCCGAGTAGACCCGGACGAAGGTGAGCTTGCCCAGGTGCGGGTCGCTCATGATCTTGAACGCCAGGCCGGAGAACGGCTCGTCGTCCGACGGGCGGCGCTTGATGATCTCCTCGGCGTTGCCGACGGCGTGGCCCTCGATGGCCTCGACGTCCAGCGGCGACGGGAGGTAGCGCACGACCGCGTCGAGCAGGGGCTGGACGCCCTTGTTCTTGAACGCGGTGCCGCAGAACACGGGGGTGACGGTGACGGAGTCCTTGCTGCCCTTGGACGCCAGGGTGATCCGGCGGATGGCCGCGATCAGCTGCTCCTGGCTGGGCTCCTGGCCCTCCAGGTACAGCTCCATCATCTCGTCGTCGTTCTCCGCGACAGCTTCGAGCAGCTTGCCGCGCCACTCGTCGGCCGCCTCGGTGTGCGTGGCCGGGATGTCGACAACGTCGTACATCTCGCCCTTGGTCGCTTCGAGGGACCAGACCAGCGCCTTCATCTGGACGAGGTCGACGACACCCTTGAAGTCGGCCTCGGCCCCGATCGGGAGCTGCATGACCAGCGGAACCGCACCGAGGCGGTCCACGATCATGTCGACGCAGCGGTGGAACTCCGCGCCGGTGCGGTCCAGCTTGTTGACGAAGCAGATACGGGGCACGCCGTACCGGTCGGCCTGCCGCCAGACCGTCTCGGACTGCGGCTCCACACCGGCGACACCGTCGAACACGGTGACAGCGCCGTCGAGGACGCGGAGCGAACGCTCCACCTCGACGGTGAAGTCCACGTGGCCCGGGGTGTCGATGATGTTGATGGTGTGGTCGACATCATCGAGCGGCCAGTGACAGGTCGTCGCGGCGGACGTGATGGTGATACCGCGCTCCTGCTCCTGCTCCATCCAGTCCATCGTGGCTGCGCCGTCGTGGACTTCACCGATCTTGTAGGAGACACCGGTGTAGAACAGGATCCGCTCGGTGGTCGTCGTCTTGCCCGCGTCGATGTGGGCCATGATCCCGATGTTGCGGACCCTGGCCAGGTCAAGCGAAGTGGTGGCCATGTGGCTCAGTCTTCTCTCGGTTTCGATGGGGGTGGTGACTACCAGCGGTAGTGCGCGAAGGCCTTGTTGGACTCGGCCATCTTGTGCGTGTCCTCGCGGCGCTTCACCGAAGCACCGAGGCCATTGCTGGCGTCGAGGATCTCGTTCATCAGCCGCTCGGTCATGGTCTTCTCGCGACGGGCGCGGGAGTACCCGACCATCCAGCGCAGCGCCAGCGTGTTCTGGCGGCCCGGACGGACCTCGACCGGCACCTGGTAGGTCGCGCCGCCGACGCGGCGGGACTTGACCTCAAGGGTCGGCTTGATGTTCTCAAGAGCGCGCTTGAGCGTGATGACCGGGTCGGCGCCGGCCTTCTCGCGCACGCCTTCGAGAGCGCCGTACACGATGCGCTCGGCAGTGGAGCGCTTTCCGTGCAGGAGGATCTTGTTGACGAGAGACGTCACCAGCGGGGAGCCGTAAACCGGGTCGATGATGACCGGGCGCTTCGGGGCGGGGCCCTTACGAGGCATTCTTACTTCTCCTTCTTGGCGCCGTAGCGGCTGCGCGCCTGCTTACGGTTCTTGACGCCCTGCGTGTCGAGGGAACCACGGATGATCTTGTAGCGAACACCCGGGAGGTCCTTCACACGACCGCCACGCACGAGCACGATGGAGTGCTCCTGCAGGTTGTGGCCCTCGCCCGGGATGTAAGCGGTGACCTCGATACCACTGGTAAGACGCACGCGGGCGACCTTGCGCAGGGCCGAGTTCGGCTTCTTCGGGGTGGTCGTGTACACACGCGTGCAAACGCCACGACGCTGGGGCGAACCCTTGAGCGCGGGCGTCTTGTTCTTCTCGACCTTGTCCTGCCGGCCCTTTCGGACCAGCTGCTGGATCGTAGGCACCGTTTCTCCGGTTTCTGTGTGCCGATCTCGATAAAACTAACCTGGGGACCGACCCACGCGGTCGGGTGTGTCGCGGACCCCGCACATCCCCGACAGCAGAGGGGAAGTGCGTATCTCCGGGTGTCGCGGCCTCGGTGCCCTCACGCGGTCGCATGGCACGCGCAAGGACCCGGGCACACCCCAGGCACAAGGTCAGAGCCTACCTACCGCATCGGCTGCGGTCAAAACACCTGCTTACGGACCGGATCCTCGCAGCTCAGCGGCCTGGCCGGATCACGTCCCCGCGGAGGCGAACATGATGATCAGCACGAACATCGCCGCGTACCCCGCGATGGCCAGATAGCCCAGCACCAGCCCGGCCGTCGCCAGCCCGTCGCCCTGCTGACCGGTCTGCCGGATCCTGCTCTTGGCCATGTGGCCGAGCACCACCGCCGGGATCGACGACAGGCCGCCGGTCAGCGCACCGCATATCCCGCACACCAGCGACGCGATCGCATGGCCGTTCGTCGGCGGCAGCGGCGCCGCCAGCGGCAGGTACGGCGGCGCCGGCGGGAAGTACGGCGCGTTCGGCAGGAAGGCCGGCGGCACCGCACGCCGTGGAATGTCCGCCGTGACCATGTCCAGCTCGGCGTACGTACGCGACTGGTACGCCCGCCCGACCCGGTCCTCGTACTCCGGCTGCGTGAGCCGCCCCTCGGTGAACGCGTCCTTGAGGACGTTCACCGCACTCTCCCGATCCGCATCCCCGGCCAGCATGTCTCCATGATGCCGCAGAGCGGCCGCTCCACGAAGGAACGACCGCTCTGTGACGAGCTTGGGACGTACGTATCAGCCGTTGTACGGGCCGTAGTCGTAGTCCTCCAGCGGGACGGCCTGGCCGGAGCCGGTGCCGAACGGGCTGTAGTCGATGTCGTCGTAGCCGACGGCCGAGTACATCGCGGCCTTGGCCTCCTCGGTCGGCTCCACCCGGATGTTGCGGTAGCGGGACAGGCCCGTACCGGCCGGGATGAGCTTGCCGATGATGACGTTCTCCTTCAGGCCCAGCAGCGAGTCCGACTTGGCGTGGATCGCCGCGTCGGTCAGCACCCGGGTGGTCTCCTGGAAGGACGCCGCCGACAGCCACGACTCGGTGGCCAGCGACGCCTTGGTGATACCCATCAGCTGCGGACGACCCGAGGCCGGGTGACCGCCCTCGGAGACGACCCGCCGGTTCTCGGTCTCGAACCGGCCCCGCTCGACCAGCTCGCCGGGCAGCAGCTCGGCGTCGCCGGACTCGATGATCGTCACACGGCGCAGCATCTGCCGGATGATGATCTCGATGTGCTTGTCGTGGATCGACACACCCTGCGAGTTGTAGACCTTCTGCACCTCGGCGACCAGGTGGATCTGCACCTGGCGCTGGCCCAGGATCCGCAGCACGTCGTGCGGGTTGGTCGCACCGTAGGTGAGCTTCTGGCCGACCTCGACGTGGTCGCCCTCGCCCACCTGCAGCTTGACGCGCTTGGAGATCGGGTAGGCCAGCTCCTCGGAGCCGTCGTCGGGGGTGACGACGAGCTTCTTGGTCTTCTCGGTCTCCTCGATCCGCACCCGGCCGGCCGCCTCGGAGATCGGGGCGACACCCTTCGGGACACGGGCCTCGAACAGCTCGACCACACGCGGCAGACCCTGCGTGATGTCGTCACCGGCCACACCACCGGTGTGGAAGGTACGCATCGTCAGCTGGGTGCCGGGCTCACCGATCGACTGGGCGGCGATGATGCCGACCGCCTCGCCGATGTCCACCAGCTTGCCGGTGGCCAGCGAGCGCCCGTAGCAGAAGGCGCACGTACCGACCGAGGACTCGCAGGTGAGGATCGAGCGGGTCTTGACCTCTTCGACCCCGTGCCGCACGAGCTGGTCGATCAGCACATCGCCCAGGTCGACGTTGGCCGGCGCGATGACCTTGCCGTCCACCACGACGTCCTCGGCGAGCATCCGCGCGTACACGCTGGTCTCGACGTCGTCCGTCTTGCGCAGCTCGCCGTCCGTGCCCCGCTCGGCGATCCGCAGCTTGAGCCCGCGCTCGGTGCCGCAGTCCTCCTCGCGGATGATCACGTCCTGCGAGACGTCCACCAGACGACGGGTCAGGTAACCCGAGTCGGCGGTACGCAGCGCGGTGTCGGCCAGACCCTTACGGGCACCGTGGGTGGAGATGAAGTACTCCAGCACGGACAGGCCCTCACGGAAGGACGCCTTGATCGGCCGCGGGATGGTCTCGTTCTTGGCGTTCGAGACCAGACCGCGCATACCCGCGATCTGACGCATCTGCATCATGTTTCCGCGGGCGCCCGAGTCGACCATCATGAAGATCGGGTTGGTCTTCGGGAAGTTGGCGTTCATCGCCGCGGCGACCTCGTTGGTCGCCTTGGTCCAAATGTTGATCAGCTCGTCCGAGCGCTCCTGCTTGGTGATCAGGCCGCGCTCGTACTGCTTCTGGACCTTCTCGTCCTGTGCCTCGTAGGACGCGATGATGGCCTTCTTCGCCTCCGGCACGACGATGTCGGTGACCGACACGGTGACGCCGGAACGGGTCGCCCAGTGGAAGCCGGCCGCCTTCAGGTTGTCGAGCGTCGCCGCCACGATCACCTTGGGGTAGCGCTCGGCGAGGTCGTTGACGATCTCGGAGAGCTGCTTCTTGCCGACCGCGTAGTCCACGAACGGGTAGTCCTCGGGCAGCAGCTCGTTGAAGAGCGCGCGGCCCAGGGTCGTCCGCAGCCGGAAGCTGTCGCCGAGCTGGTAGGGCTGTTCGCCCTCGCCCGGCTCCGGCGGCAGCCAGCCGCGCGGCGGGACGGTGCCCACCGGGAAGCGGATGTCGACCTGCGCCTGCATCGACAGCTCACGGTTGTCGAACGCCATGATCGCCTCGGCGGTGGCGCCGAACGCCCGGCCCTCTCCGGTGACCGCGCGCTCCTCGGAGTCCGTGGTCAGGAAGAACAGGCCGAGCACCATGTCCTGGGTCGGCATGGTGACCGGGCGGCCGTCGGCCGGCTTGAGGATGTTGTTCGAGGACAGCATCAGGATGCGGGCCTCGGCCTGCGCCTCCGCGGACAGCGGAAGGTGCACGGCCATCTGGTCGCCGTCGAAGTCCGCGTTGAAGGCGGTGCAGACCAGCGGGTGGATCTGGATGGCCTTGCCCTCGACCAGCTGCGGCTCGAAGGCCTGGATGCCCAGGCGGTGCAGGGTCGGCGCCCGGTTCAGCAGCACCGGGTGCTCGGCGATGACCTCTTCCAGCACGTCGTAGACGACCGTACGGCCGCGCTCGACCATGCGCTTGGCCGACTTGATGTTCTGCGCGTGGTTGAGGTCCACCAGGCGCTTCATCACGAACGGCTTGAAGAGTTCCAGGGCCATGGCCTTGGGCAGGCCGCACTGGTGCAGCTTGAGCTGCGGGCCGACGACGATCACCGAACGGGCGGAGTAGTCGACGCGCTTGCCGAGCAGGTTCTGCCGGAAGCGGCCCTGCTTGCCCTTGAGCATGTCGGACAGCGACTTCAGCGGGCGGTTGCCCGGTCCGGTGACCGGCCGGCCGCGGCGGCCGTTGTCGAAGAGCGCGTCCACGGCCTCCTGGAGCATGCGCTTCTCGTTGTTCACGATGATCTCGGGCGCGCCGAGGTCGAGAAGCCGCTTCAGCCGGTTGTTGCGGTTGATCACCCGGCGGTAGAGGTCGTTCAGGTCGGAGGTCGCGAAGCGGCCACCGTCCAGCTGCACCATCGGACGCAGGTCCGGCGGGATCACCGGGACGCAGTCCAGCACCATGCCGTTGGGCTTGTTGGTGGTCTGCAGGAACGCCGAGACGACCTTGAGGCGCTTGAGCGCCCGGGTCTTCTTCTGGCCCTTGCCGGTGCGGATGATCTCGCGGAGGCGCTCGGCCTCCTGCTCCAGGTCGAAGGACTCCAGGCGCTTCTGCAGCGCCGCGGCACCCATCGAGCCCTGGAAGTACGTGCCGAAGCGGTCGCGCAGCTCGCGGTAGAGCAGCTCGTCGCCCTCCAGGTCCTGGACCTTGAGGTTCTTGAACCGGGCCCACACCTCGTCGAGCCGGTCGATCTCGCGCTGGGCACGGTCGCGCAGCTGCTTCATCTCGCGCTCGGCGCCCTCGCGGACCTTGCGGCGGACGTCGGCCTTGGCGCCCTCGTTCTCCAGCTCGCCGAGGTCGGCTTCCAGCTTCTTCTGCCGGCCCTCGACGTCGGAGTCGCGGCGCTGCTCGACCTGCTGGCGCTCCACCGAGACCTGGGCCTCCAGGGAGGGCAGGTCGCGGGTGCGGCGCTCGTCGTCCACCCAGGTGATCATGTACGCCGCGAAGTAGATGACCTTCTCCAGGTCCTTCGGGGCGAGGTCGAGCAGATAACCGAGGCGTGAGGGGACGCCCTTGAAGTACCAGATGTGGGTGACGGGAGCGGCAAGCTCGATGTGGCCCATCCGCTCACGGCGCACCTTGGCGCGAGTGACCTCGACGCCGCAGCGCTCGCAGATGATGCCCTTGAAGCGAACCCGCTTGTACTTGCCGCAGTAGCACTCCCAGTCCCGGGTCGGACCGAAGATCTTCTCGCAGAAGAGCCCGTCCTTTTCCGGCTTGAGGGTGCGGTAGTTGATGGTCTCCGGCTTCTTCACTTCGCCGTGCGACCAGGTCCGGATGTCGTCCGCGGTGGCAAGGCCGATCCGCAGCTCGTCGAAGAAGTTGACGTCGAGCACTGTGTCGTCAATCCCTCTCAGGGTTGATTCTCAAATGGTCTGAACGGGTCGTGGGGGCCGCCCGGGCTCCCCTTCCAACGGGGGTCCGGGCGGCAACCCGTCAGACCTCTTCGACGCTGCTCGGCTCGCGCCGGGACAGGTCGATTCCGAGCTCTTCCGCGGCGCGGAACACGTCCTCGTCGGTGTCGCGCATCTCGATGGACATACCGTCCGAGGACAGCACCTCCACGTTGAGGCAGAGCGACTGCATTTCCTTGATGAGCACCTTGAAGGACTCGGGAATGCCGGGCTCGGGGATGTTCTCGCCCTTGACGATGGCCTCGTAGACCTTCACACGGCCGAGAACGTCGTCGGACTTGATGGTCAGCAGTTCCTGGAGTGCGTACGCGGCGCCGTACGCCTCCAGCGCCCACACCTCCATCTCGCCGAATCGCTGCCCGCCGAACTGCGCCTTACCACCCAGCGGCTGCTGGGTGATCATCGAGTACGGTCCGGTGGACCGGGCGTGCAGCTTGTCGTCCACCAGGTGGTGCAGCTTGAGGATGTACATGTAGCCGATCGAGACCGGCTCGGGGAACGGCTCGCCGGAGCGGCCGTCGAAGAGCCGGGCCTTGCCGGACGGCAGGACCATGCGGTCGCCGTCGCGGTTCGGGACCGTGGACTCGAACAGTCCGCGGATCTCGTCCTCGCGGGCGCCGTCGAAGACCGGCGTCGCCACGTTGGTGCCGGGCTCGACGTGGTGCGCGTCGATCGCCTCCAGGCGGCGGGCCCACTCGTCGGCGACACCGGAGACGTCCCAGCCCTGCTTCGCCAGCCAGCCCAGGTGGATCTCCAGCACCTGTCCCGGGTTCATCCGGGACGGGACGCCGAGCGGGTTGAGGATGATGTCGACCGGGCTGCCGTCCTCCAGGAACGGCATGTCCTCGACCGGCAGGATCTTGGAGATGACGCCCTTGTTGCCGTGGCGTCCGGCCAGCTTGTCGCCGTCGGTGATCTTGCGCTTCTGCGCCACGTACACGCGCACCAGCTGGTTCACACCGGGCGGCAGCTCGTCGCCCTCCTCGCGGTCGAAGACCCGGACGCCGATGATCTTGCCGACCTCGCCGTGCGGGACCTTGAGCGAGGTGTCGCGGACCTCACGGGCCTTCTCGCCGAAGATCGCCCGCAGCAGGCGCTCCTCGGGGGTCAGCTCGGTCTCGCCCTTCGGGGTGACCTTGCCGACCAGGATGTCGCCGGCGACCACGTCGGCGCCGATCCGGATGATGCCGCGCTCGTCGAGGTCCGCGAGGACCTCCTCGGAGACGTTCGGGATGTCCCGGGTGATCTCCTCCGGGCCGAGCTTGGTGTCACGGGCGTCGACCTCGTGCTCCTCGATGTGGATCGAGGACAGGACGTCGTCCTGTACGAGGCGCTGCGACAGGATGATCGCGTCCTCGTAGTTGTGGCCTTCCCACGGCATGAACGCGACCAGCAGGTTCTTGCCGAGGGCCATCTCGCCCTCCTGCGTGGAGGGACCGTCGACCAGCACCTGGGTGGCGATGACCCGGTCGCCCTCGTTCACCACGACCTTCTGGTTGAAGGAGGTGCCCTGGTTGGAGCGGGAGAACTTGGCCACCCGGTAGGTGGTGTACGTGCCGTCGTCGTTGGTCACCGTGACGTAGTCGGCGGAGACCTCCTGGACCACACCGTCCTTCTCGGCCTTGATCACGTCGCCGGCGTCGACCGCGCAGCGGTACTCCATGCCGGTGCCGACCAGCGGCGCCTCGGCCTTGATCAGCGGTACGGCCTGGCGCATCATGTTCGCGCCCATGAGGGCACGGTTGGCGTCGTCGTGCTCGAGGAACGGGATCATCGCGGTCGCGACCGACACCATCTGGCGCGGCGAGACGTCCATGTAGTCGACGTCGTCACCGGGGATGTAGTCGATCTCGCCGCCGCGGCGGCGGACCAGCACGCGGGACTCGGCGTACCGCATGTCCTCGGTCAGCGGCGCGTTGGCCTGCGCGATGACGAAGCGGTCCTCCTCGTCGGCGGTCAGGTAGTCCACGTCGTCGGTGACGACACCCTCGACCACCTTGCGGTACGGGGTCTCGATGAAGCCGAACGCGTTGACCCGGCCGTAGGAGGCCAGCGAGCCGATCAGACCGATGTTCGGGCCTTCCGGCGTCTCGATCGGACACATGCGGCCGTAGTGCGAGGGGTGCACGTCACGGACCTCGAAGCCGGCCCGCTCGCGGGACAGGCCACCGGGGCCGAGCGCGTTGAGCCGGCGCTTGTGCGTCAGGCCCGACAGCGGGTTCGTCTGGTCCATGAACTGGGACAGCTGGCTGGTGCCGAAGAACTCCTTGATGGAGGCGACGACCGGCCGGATGTTGATCAGGGTCTGCGGCGTGATCGCCTCGACGTCCTGGGTGGTCATGCGCTCGCGCACGACGCGCTCCATACGGGCCAGACCCGTACGGACCTGGTTCTGGATCAGCTCGCCCACGTTGCGGATACGGCGGTTGCCGAAGTGGTCGATGTCGTCGGTCTCGACCATGATCGAGCGGCCCGACTCGCCGACCGTCTCGGTCTCACCGGCGTGCAGCTTCACCAGGTACTTGATGGTGGCCAGGATGTCGTCGGTGGTGAGCACACCGGCGTCCAGCGGCTCGTCCGCGCCGAGCTTCTTGTTCACCTTGTAGCGGCCGACCTTCGCCAGGTCGTAGCGCTTGGGGTTGAAGTAGAGGTTCTCCAGCAGGGTCTGGGCGGCCTCCTTGGTCGGCGGCTCGCCCGGGCGCAGCTTGCGGTAGATGTCGAGCAGCGCGTCGTCCTGGCCCTGGGTGTGGTCCTTCTCCAGGGTGGCGCGCATCGACTCGTACTCGCCGAACTCCTCGAGGATCTGCTCGGTGCTCCAGCCGAGCGCCTTGAGCAGCACGGTGACCGACTGCTTGCGCTTGCGGTCGATGCGGACACCGACCATGTCGCGCTTGTCGATCTCCATCTCCAGCCAGGCGCCCCGGGAGGGGATGACCTTGGCGGAGAAGATGTCCTTGTCGGACGTCTTGTCGATCGAGGAGTCGAAGTAGACGCCCGGCGAGCGGACCAGCTGCGAGACGACGACACGCTCGGTGCCGTTGATGCAGAAGGTGCCCTTGTTGGTCATCAGCGGGAAGTCGCCCATGAAGACCGTCTGGGACTTGATCTCGCCGGTCTCGTTGTTGGTGAACTCGGCGGTGACGAAGAGCGGGGCGCCGTACGTGAAGTCGCGCTCCTTGCACTCGTCCAGCGAGTTCTTCGGGGGCTCGAACCGGTGGTCACGGAAAGTGAGCGACATCGACCCGGAGAAGTCCTCGATCGGGGAGATCTCCTCGAAGATCTCCTCCAGACCGGACTTCCTGGGGACATCCTGCCCACTGTCCAGGGCCGCCTCGACCCGAGCCTTCCACGCGGCATTGCCGAGCAGCCAGTCAAAGCTCTCGGTCTGGAGCGCGAGGAGGTTCGGAACTTCGAGCGGTTCACGGATCTTCGCGAAGGAGATGCGCAGCGGGGCGGTGCTGGCGCCGTTGTTCGAATTGGTGGTCGAGGCGTTGCGCGAGGCGGCCAAGAGGGGGTCCTTCCGAGGGCTCGGACTCACTACGCGCGTACCGGTCCGCCCCTGAGGACCCGAAGAAAACCCTGATGACGGGCCTCTTCAGCAGTGCTCAGACGTGGGCATGCTCCTGGTGACGGGCCAGGCAGCAGCTAACAGGCAGCGCAAAGGGTCAGTGTAGCCACTTGGCACACTGATGTCCAGAGCTGAGATTCGGAGTACCGAATCGTCGCCCCCTCTGCCTGTCTCGCGGGTCCCAGCCTCGGAATCTGGAACCGCATCCGTCAACCCTGCCGTCCTGCTGCATAGCCATGCATTCCCGCATCGCCGCCGATCCATGCATCGGACCTGGAGCGAAGTCTCGGCGCGTCCTGAGAATTGCGCGCCGCGTGCCATACGTCAAGGCCCCGGCCCCGCAGACCTGTTCGAGGACCCGTCAGGGACCCGCTGCCAGCAGGAAGGGATCACCCTACCCGGCGGCTGTGACAACGCCACCACGGCCCGCCGCGGGCGCGTGAACGACCGAGGGCGGCCACCCTTTCGGGTGGCCGCCCTGCGGCGTGTGGAGCAGTCGCTCCACGGGTCACACGGTGTTACTTGACCTCGACCGAGGCACCGGCGGCCTTGAGCGACTCGGCGCCCTTCTCCGCGGCCTCCTTGGCGACCTTCTCCAGAACGGCCTTCGGAGCGCCGTCCACGAGGTCCTTGGCCTCCTTCAGGCCCAGCGAGGTCAGCTCACGCACGACCTTGATGACCTGGATCTTCTTGTCACCGGCGGCGGTGAGGATGACGTCGAACTCGTCCTGCTCCTCAGCGGCCTCGGCCGGCGCGGCACCCGCGCCACCGGCGGCGGCCACGGCCACCGGGGCGGCGGCGGTGACGTCGAACTTCTCCTCGAACGCCTTCAGGAACTCGGCGAGCTCGATGAGGGTGAGGTTCTCGAACTGCTCGAGGAGGTCTTCCTGGCTGAGCTTGGTCGCCATGATGGCGGTCCTTCCACTAAATCGGCAGGTGCCGGATGTACAAGTCGGCGGGCGTACTGTCGGCCCGCGTCGGCCGGTGCCCTGCGGCACAGGCCCGCGACCGGTGCCTTGCGGCGCCGGTCATCGTGCGAGCCGAATTACTCGGCAACGCCCTGCTCGGCGTCGGCCGGCTCGGCCTCTGCCTTCTTGACACGAAGCGCTTCCGCGGTGCGGGCGAACTTCGCGGGGAGCGCCTGGAAGAGCGCGGCAGCCTGGGACTGCTTGCCCTTGATGGCACCCGCCAGCTTGGCGAGCAGCACCTCGCGGGACTCGAGGTCCGCGAGCTTCTTGATCTCGTCGGCGGACAGCGCCTTGCCGTCAAGGACACCGCCCTTGATGACGAGAGCGGGGTTGTCCTTGGCGAAGTCGCGCAGACCCTTCGCCGCCTCGACCGGGTCACCGGTGACGAAGGCGACAGCAGACGGACCCGCGAACAGGTCGTCGAGCTGGTTGATCCCGGCCTCGTTGGCCGCGATCTTGGTCAGCGTGTTCTTCACCACGGCGTACGTGGCGTTCTCACCGAGAGAACGGCGCAGCGTCTTGAGCTGCGCCACGGTGAGACCGCGGTACTCGGTCAGCACGGCGGCGTTCGAGGAGCGGAACTGATCCGTCAACTCGGCAACCGCGGCAGCCTTGTCGGGCCTCGCCATGAGTCTCGGCCTCCTTCCGGGGTGATTGCGGACCGCACGGAATTGAAGGAGGTGACGTGGCAAAAACGAACGCCCCGGCGCAGGCGCACGGGGCGTGACTCTACGAAGTCTCCTTCGGAGTTCATCCACGAATCACCTGCGCAGGCCGTCCGCATCCAGCGGATCCTTCGGTCACCACACCCTTTTCGGGGCACGACGACGACCAGCGGTCTTTGGCTTCTCGGGAAGCGTACGGGACCGCGGCCCCGCGGGGCAAATCGCCCTCGCGGGCCGCGGCCGCTCGTGGGTTCGGCCGGTCCGGCTGCCGGTGCTGGCGCCCGACGCGGTGCTGCCAATCAGCCGGCCTGCTGCTGCTTCATGAGGTCGGCGAAGTCGGCGGTGTCGTACGCGGGCGGCCTCTTCACCGTGACCGGGGTGCCGAAGTCGGAGTAGTAGGTGGCCGTCTTCATCACACCGGCCTTCGTGGCGGCGGTGACGACGGACTCCACCGGCAGGTTGTCCTGCGACACCCACAGGTCGATCGTCTCGGTGGTGACCCCGCTCTTGGTGAGGCTCTCCCGGAGCTGCGCCTGGTCCTCCGCGCTCAGGTTCGGGATGGTCTTCCCGGTGATCGCGGTGAGGTCGACCGTGCCCGTGTAGTGGGTGGCCCGCAGGCCGCGAGCACCAGCACCGATACGGCGGCGACGGCGGTCGCCGCCGCGCCTTTCGCTCCACGCATGTTCGATCCCCCCTCACAGGGGCCGCATGCCCCCGTGAAACCAGCGGAACACTAACGCACGCCCCGGACAAGGCCGCGGGCCGGACCCCGCTCCTGTGAGGGAGCGGAATCCGGCCCGTTTGCGGGGTGCGGCCCGTTGCGGGGACGCGGCGGCGTCAGATCGACGCCGGGTCCTCCTCGACGAGAAGGTTGCGGGTGCGGTTGGGGTCGAGCTGGATGCCGGGGCCCATGGTCGTGGACACGGCAGCCTTCTTGATGTAGCGCCCCTTGGCCGCGGACGGCTTGAGCCGCAGGACCTCGTCCAGCGCCGCTGCGTAATTCTCCACCAGGAGGGTCTCGTCGAAGGAGACCTTGCCGATGATGAAGTGCAGGTTGGAGTGCTTGTCGACGCGGAATTCGATCTTTCCGCCCTTGATCTCGGTGACCGCCTTCGCCACGTCGGGCGTCACGGTGCCGGTCTTCGGGTTCGGCATCAGACCACGCGGGCCGAGGACGCGGCCGAGGCGGCCGACCTTGCCCATGAGGTCCGGGGTGGCGACGACGGCGTCGAAGTCCAGCCGGCCCTTCGCCACCTCGTCGATCAGTTCGTCGGAGCCGACGATGTCGGCTCCCGCGGCCTCCGCGGCCGCAGCACGGTCACCGGTCGCGAAGACCAGGACCCGGGCGGTCTTGCCGGTGCCGTGCGGGAGGTTCACGGTGCCACGGACCATCTGGTCGGCCTTGCGCGGGTCGACACCCAGGCGGAAGGCGACCTCGACGGTCGAGTCGAACTTGGTGGTCGCGGTCTCCTTGGCGATCCGGACAGCCTCCAGGGGCGCGTACAGCCGCTCCTGGTCGATCTTGGCGTCCGCAGCGCGGAGAGACTTGCTGCGCTTGCTCACGTGCGTGCTCCTGTTGTCTTGACGGAGTCGTGGTACGGACCGAGCCGGCCCTTCCACACATACCTGCGGTGCTGGTCCGAGGGCGTCAGCCCTGGCCCTTCTCGGGGTCGGGCTTCCTGCTCACTCGCTTCGCGGACGGCCTCGTTCCTCGGCCGGCCACTGCGCGAGCTCGGGCGTCAGCCCTCGACGGTGATGCCCATCGAACGAGCCGTGCCCGCGATGATCTTCTCGGCGGCGTCGAGGTCGTTCGCGTTCAGGTCGGGGAGCTTCGTCGTGGCGATCTCCCGCACCTGGGCGCGGCTGAGCTTGGCGACCTTCTTGACGTGCGGCTCGCCGGAGCCCTTGTCGACACCCGCGGCCTTGAGGATCAGCTTGGCCGCCGGCGGCGTCTTGGTGATGAAGGTGAAAGAACGGTCGTCGTAGACCGTGATCTCCACCGGGATCACCATGCCGCGCTGCGACTCGGTCGCCGCGTTGTAGGCCTTGCAGAATTCCATGATGTTCACGCCGTGCTGGCCCAGCGCGGGGCCGACCGGCGGTGCCGGGTTGGCCGCGCCGGCGTTGATCTGGAGCTTGATCAGCCCCGTGACCTTCTTCTTCTTGGGAGGCATTGCTCTCTCCGGGTCCTGTTGAGAGTTTTTCCGTGCCTGCGAGCAGGCATACCGCACCACGATAGCGGGTATCCCGCCCGGCCCTGAAATCCGTCCGCCGCCGAGGGGGCGACCGCATCGGGGCAGCAGCTCGAAAGCGGCCCCCGGCCCGCTCAGAAGCGCCGCCCGGGAAGTGGGCGTACCGACATATGTGCTGGCTGCGTCGCTCGGGTTAGGCGACCCCGGGGCCACGAGAGTTGCGGCGGACAGGCCACGCTGTGTCGAGGAGAATCCGAGGCGCCGCCGCACGCTGCTCGCCGCCACCGGGCTCACGGCGCCCGCGAAACTCCTGCTCGGGGTCGATGAGGCGCTGGCCTCGGTGCCTGATCCGACCGGCTCGCCCGTGCCCCTCGACACCCGGCTGACCGCGGCGCGGAGCCGGTTCGACGCCGGGCACAACGCCGCGCTGCTCGCGCTGCTGCCCGGCCTGGTCGCGGACGCGCACGATGCCGCGCGGGGCGGGCAGGAGATGCCGCTCGCCCGGCTCTCGGCGACGTACAGCCTCGCCTCCCAGGTCCTGACGAAGATCGGCCGATACGACCGGTCCCGGCTGACCGCCGACCGCCGACCGCGCCACGATCTACGCGGGCCTGTCCGGCTCACCCCTCGTGGCCGCCGCCGCGCTCTCCCCGGCGTAGTCCGGCCGCCGCGCACACGGCCCCGCAGCGCCCGAGGAATTTCCGCCGCGGTGTCGTGCGGCGCCTTTGCCGTTCGTCGTCTGGGTGCGCCGCTTCCGGCGCGCCCGCAGCTGACTGGAAGGCCGGCGATGACGACGACGTACGCAGCAGGCATCGGACGGCGGGGGGAACGGCGATGATCCCGCCCGGCCAGTGGGCTCTGCCGCCGGCCCCGCGAGGTATCCACCCCACGGACGCGCCCGTACGACGCCCGGCGGCGCGCGACAATTCCGTACGCCGGTTGCTCGGCAGGATGCGCCCTGGGCGCCATGGGCATCCGCCGGGTCCCCGGTAGCCGCGAGGCCCGGGGCGGGCCGGTCAGCCCGGTCAGCCCGGGAACTCGCCCTCGCGGACCGCGTCCACGAACGCCGCGAAGGCCTCCGCCGGGACGAGCAGGGCAGGGCCGGCCTTGTCCTTCGAATCCCGGATGGCGACCCGGCCCGAGCCGGTGAGGTCGGCGACCTCGACGCAGGCGGTGCCGTTCTCCTGGCTATAGGACGACTTGAACCAGGCTTCTTCGGGGGCCAGATCGGGCGCAACACGGTACGTCATGAGGATCAGATCTCTCCTGCTAGTCGGTGCAGAAAGGTCGGGGTCTCACCCGGTGGAAGAGCCCCTGCCCGCAGGGCGTCAAACTTGCGGTTGAACGCCCAGATAGTGGTGTCCTTGTCGCTGACGATGGAGCCCTCGGGCATGTCGCTCTGAACGACATTGGGCAGGGGCGCCTCGAACTCCAGCAGCGTGAAGTTGGTGCTGGATCGGTAGGTAGCGCTGGCCAGCGGCAAAATCTGCACCGTCACGTTATCGAGTTTCGCGAGCCGGATGATCTCCTCGTACTGCTCACGCATCACCTCGGCGCTACCGATAACCCGGCGCAATGCGGCCTCGTCCAGGATCGCCCAGAGCTCGACCCGGTTCTCCTTACGGATCAAGTGTTCCTTGCGTTCCAGACGCAGTTGGGTTGTGCGCTCAACGAACGCCGTGGTGGTCTCCTCGACTGGCTTTGTCAGAAGGAGCATCTCCCGTACATAGCGCTCCGTCTGCAGCAGCCCCAGCACCACGTTGGGTTGCCAGGCTCGGATCGCTCGCGCGCCACTCTCCAGCCCCACGTACATCGCCATGCCGGACGGCATCGTGCCCCGGTACTGCGACCACCAGCCCCGGTTGAGCGAATCCCGGTGGATCTCTACCAGGAAGTCGATGTCCTCGTCGTCGGTCACGCCGTACCGGTCGAGCAGTACGCGCAGCTCAGACGCCGCCTTGAGTCCGGTCAGGCCGTTCTCGACGCGGTAGAGCTTGGAGATCGAGAAGGTCAGGCCGTCGACCGCCTCGGCGAGGGTGAAGCCCGCCTTCTCCCTCAACCGGCGCAGCTCTCCGCCGAGTTGCATTCGCCGAACGGTGGGTCCGGTCGGTGCTGCCATGAGTCTGCCTCCCCAGGCATCGAGTGTACGGAAGCGGCACGGCTGTGCCGAGGTATTAACGGACAGTCCCTGGCCCGTCACAGAGAGCCTAGGTCACCGACTATGCCATTCGCAGTGACTTTTTCAGATTCCATTGCAAGCGACCTCATCGCACCATGACGCTAGGTCGCAGGCACTTCGCATACCGTTGTGCGTAGTACAGAGCGCTACGCGCAACGTACCCCTGAACTCCACCGGAGGTGTTGGCCAGCCATGAAGGCGCTGACGACCACGATCGCCGCCTCGACCGGGCATCCGGCGTACTCCCAGGTCCTGCCGTGCGCAGCACAGAGCGCGGGTGAGGCGCGGCGGCTGGTGCTGGCCGCGTGCGGGGCGTGGGGGCTGGACGAACTGGCCGAGAGCGGCACGCTGCTGGTGTCGGAGCTGGTCGGGAACGCCGTACGGCACACCCGGTGCCAGCTGGTGCGGGTGGAGGTCGCGCGGGTGGGGCGGGACCGCGTACGGATCTCCGTGACGGACCGTTCGGCCGCGCTGCCGGTGCGGCGCGACCCCGGGGACGGCGCCACCTGCGGGCGCGGGCTGCTCATCCTGGACGCGCTCGCGGACCGGTGGGGGACGGATCCGCTGGCGTACGGGAAACGGGTCTGGGCCGAGCTGGTCCGGCAGCCCCCCGCGCCGTGACACCCCCTCACCCGCGTGATATCCCCTCACACCTGCGACAAGGAGTCACACCGCCCATGCCCGTTGACCTGCCGACGTGGGGGCCGCAGCGGCTGCCCGTCCCGTACGCCGCCGTCTGGAGCGGGGAGCGGCGCGGCTCCGGGGGCGCGCTGGTCGTACGGCCGCGCGGGCTGGCGTACCGCGACGAGACGCCGGCCGACCGCGACCGGCACGGCGTGCTGTGGGCACGGGTGACCGAGGAACCCGGCGCGGGACGGCCGGACTTCGGCGCGATGCACCCGGTACGGCAGCGCGCGGCCATGCTGGGCCTGCGCTGCCAGGTCTGTGGCGGCCCTGCCGGCCGTACGTCGCGCGGCTGGCTGTTCGTGCTGCCCGACGAACCGGCGGCCCGGGAGCCGGAGGGCGCCCTGACGACGAAGCCGCCGCTGTGCTCCCCCTGCGCGGACCTGGCCCTCCGCCACTGCCCCCACCTGCGCACCCCGCTGGCCACCCGCTCGCGCAAGCCCCGCGTGTGGGGCGTCTTCGGTGAACTCTTCGCCCCGGGCACCGAAGGCCCCGCCCATTTCCCCTACGCCCACCCGGCGACCCCGTGGCTCCTGGCCACCCAGGTCGTCCTCCAGCTCACCCGCTGCACCCCGGCCGACCTGACCCGCAGCTGACGGCGGGCGGGGGCGGCGCGGGAAACACGTTGCGGCGCCGGTCGGCCCCGGCCAGCATCAGCGGATGACGTACCTGATCCGCGCCGTACGGGCCGATGAGTGGCCGAAGGTCAAGGAGCTGCGGCTCAGCGCGCTGGCCGATCCGGTCGCGCCCCTCGCGTTCATCACGACCCTGGAGCAGGGGGCCGCGCAGCCCGATGCCTTCTGGCAGGAGAGCACGGAGGCGGCTTCCCGCGGGACAGCCGTCCGGCAGTTCATCGCGGAAGATCCGGAGGGAAGCTGGGCGGGCACCGTCGTGGTGCTGGTCGAGCGCCCCGGGAACGATGACTTCTTCGGGCAGCCGATCCTGGCACCGCAGGCCCAGTTGGTGGGCGTCTTCGTCCGCGCCGAACGCCGGGGCAGCGGCCTGGCCGAGCAGCTCTTCGAGGCCGGCGTGGCATGGGCCTGGTCCTTGCGGGCCCCCGCGGTCGGCCGGGTCCGCCTCTTCGTCCACGCCGCCAACGAGCGCGCCGCCGCCTTCTACCGGAGGTTCGGCTTCACTGCGACCGGCCTGACCGTGGGCGAGGACCAGGAGATGCAGATCACCCGGCCGTGAGAACCCGGCGCTCACGGGGCGGCCCTCGACGCCGCGGCAGCGATGGGGTCAAGTGGCGCTGGGCGGGGCCGTGTCGGACACACCGTGGCTTTTCGCCACACACGTCGTTGTGCAACTCACCCGCTGCATCCGTACCAGCGTCGGCCGGAGTCGGAAGTTCCGGTCTACGCGGGAAGAATTCTTGGCATGGACACTTCCCGAGGTGCTTACCGGCTGGTACGAAAGTCGTGCAGCGATCCTGCCCTTGGAGGTTCCGTGAGACTGACCAGGTCATTAACCGCCCTCGCCGCATTGGCGTTCGCCCTCGTGGCGGCGCTGGTGCTGAGCGGTCCGGCGCGCGCCGCCGGACCCGTCTACGTGGCGCTCGGGGACTCGTACTCGGCCGGGAACGGCGCCGGCAACTACATCAGCTCCAGCGGTGACTGTCACCGCAGCAACAGCGCCTACCCGGCGCTGTGGGCCAGCGCCCACAGCGCGTCCTCGTTCACCTTCGCCGCCTGCTCGGGCGCGGTGACCAGTGATGTGACGGGCAGCCAGCTCGGCGGGCTCAGCTCCTCCACCACCCTGGTCAGCCTCACCATCGGCGGCAATGACGCCGGCTTCGCCGACGTCATGACCACCTGCGTCACCGGTTCCGACAGCACCTGCGTCAACCGGGTCAGCCAGGCGGAGACCTTCGTGCACAACACCCTGCCCGGCCGGCTCGACACCGTCTACAACGCCATCCGCGCCAAGGCCCCCAACGCCCGGGTCGTCGTTCTCGGCTACCCGGACATGTACGACCTGTCGGCCTGGATCTGCGTCGGCCTCAGTTCCACCAAGCACAAGAAGATCGATGAGGCCGCCGACGTCCTCGACACCACCATCGCCTCCGTCGCGGCCGCCCACGGCTTCGCCTTCGGCGACATCCGCCCCACCTTCAAGGGCCACGAGCTCTGCTCAGGCGACGACTACCTGCACGCCCTGGTCGTCTCTCCGAGCTTCGAGTCCTACCACCCCACCGCCACCGGGCACTCGGCCGGCTACCTGCCGGTGCTGAACGCCAACGACTGACCAGCACTCCTTGCGAAAAGTCCGAGCCCCTGCTCCCGTCGAGGGAGCAGGGGCTCTGGCGTGAGCGCGTCAGCGGAAGAGCTGGAGCTAGTTCTTCTGGATCTGGTCGAAGCTCAGCTCGACCGGGGTCTCGCGGCCGAAGATCTCGACCAGGCCCTTGACCTTCTTCGAGTCGGGGTTGATCTCGTTGATCGTGGCCTGGAGGGTGGCGAAGGGGCCGTCGGTGACGGTGACCGAGTCGCCGACCTCGAAGTCCAGCACCTGGACCTCGACCTTGCGGGGCTGGGCGGTGCCCTCGGCGATCGCCGCGGCCTCGGCGGCGGCCTCGACCTCGGGGGCGAGCATCTTGACGATCTCGTCCAGGGTCAGCGGGTACGGGTCGTACGCGTTGCCGACGAAGCCGGTGACGCCGGGGGTGTTGCGGACGACGCCCCAGGACTCGTTCGTCAGGTCCATGCGGACCAGGACGTAGCCGGGGAGCTTGTTCTGCCGGATGGTCTTGCGGTCGCCGTTCTTGATCTGAACGACTTCCTCCTGCGGGACCTCGGCCTGGTAGATGTACTCCTCGACGTTCAGCGAGACGGCACGCTGCTCCAGGTTTGACTTCACCCGGTTCTCGTAGCCGGCGTAGGTGTGGATCACGTACCACTCGCCGGGCAGGGTGCGCAGCTCCTCGCGGAACGCGGCCACCGCGTCGACCGGGGTGGGGGCCGCCGCGGGCTTGTCGCCGTCATCGGAGGCGTCCTCGGAAGAGGCGTCCTCGGACTCGGACTCGTCACCCTCGCTCTCGCCGTCGGCCTCGGCGGTCTCGCCGTCCTCCTCGGACTCGACGTGGACGGCGGCCTGCTCGGCGGTTTCGCCCTCGGCCAGGTCGGCGGCAACCGCCTGATCGGCGTCGGCGTCGGCGGCCTCGACGGTGTCGAGGGCGGTTTCGGCGCCCTCGACGGACTCGTCGGCGTCGTACACGTTCGGGTCAGACACGGTGACTGCTTCTTCCTGACTTCAAAGGTGGCACTGCGGGCGGGGCGGCCAGCGGCCTGCGCCCTCCGCGCTGACTTGCGGGACCCAGCCGAAGACGGCCCAGCCGGAACGCGGCTCAGCCGAAAACGGAGGAAATGAGCTTCCCGAAGCCCCAGTCAACCACGCTCACGAACGCGATGACGACCACAACGAAGACAATCACCACAGTGGTGTACGTGGTCAGGTCGTTGCGGCTGGGCCAGACGACCTTGCGAAGCTCCGCGATGATCTGGCGGTAGAAAAGCGCGAGGCGACCCAGGGGGCCCTTCTTGCCGCGCTTGCCACCGCGGCGGGGCTTCCGGTCGGAGTCCTGGTCGTCCTGAGTCGCGTCAGGCTCCGGGACCTCGATGGAGTCCGTGATCTCAGTCACTCGTCCTCACCTGACTCCGGGTCGTGGCCGTGCCGCGCCCGTCGCGCGGTACGGCGAGTGCTTATCTGCCTGCCCACGTCCAGGCTGGACGTGTGGAGCAGGGCCGGAGGGACTTGAACCCCCAACCGCTGGTTTTGGAGACCAGTGCTCTACCAATTGAGCTACGACCCTTCGACAGACACTCCCAACGTACCGCAGGCGACATCGCCGGGAGGGCCATCGACGGTTGAGTGTACGTGCTCGGACGCTCCCCGTCGAACGCCTTGCGCCCGAAGCCGTCCGATCGCGTTCATTCGGGGTTCAAACCCAGTTGGAGGCTCGAACTCCGGTGAGCGGCCAAACCCCGGTGCCGCGCGGGGTGGGTGTCTGGGACCATGCAGTCATGACCGCAGCCACTCCCCCTGTACCACCTGCAAGCGAGCGGCGGGTGTCGGCCCGTATCGGCTCGATCTCCGAGTCCGCCACCCTCGCCGTGGACGCCAAGGCCAAGGCCCTCAAGGCCGCCGGCCGCCCGGTGATCGGGTTCGGCGCCGGCGAGCCCGACTTCCCGACGCCCGGCTACATCGTCGACGCCGCCGTCGAGGCCTGCCGCAACCCGAAGTACCACCGCTACACCCCGGCCGGCGGGCTGCCGGAGCTGAAGGCGGCCATCGCCGCCAAGACGCTCCGCGACTCGGGCTACGAGGTCGACGCCTCGCAGGTACTGGTCACCAACGGCGGCAAGCAGGCCATCTACGAGGCCTTCGCCGCCGTGCTCGACCCGGGCGACGAGGTCATCGTGCCCGCCCCGTACTGGACCACCTACCCCGAGTCGATCCGGCTCGCGGGCGGCGTCCCTGTCGAGGTCGTCGCGGACGAGACGACCGGCTACCGGGTCACGCTGGAGCAGCTGGAGGCGGCCCGCACCGAGCGGACGAAGGTGCTGCTCTTCGTCTCGCCGTCCAACCCCACCGGCGCGGTCTACAACCGGGCCGACACCGAGGCGATCGGCCGCTGGGCCGTCGAGCACGGCCTGTGGGTCCTCACCGACGAGATCTACGAGCACCTGGTCTACGGCGACGCCGCCGCCACCTCGCTGCCCGCGGTGGTGCCCGAGCTGCGCGACAAGTGCATCGTCGTCAACGGCGTGGCCAAGACGTACGCCATGACCGGCTGGCGCGTCGGGTGGATCGTCGGCCCCAAGGACATCGTCAAGGCCGCGACCAACCTCCAGTCCCACGCCACCTCGAACGTCAACAACGTGGCACAGGCCGCGGCGCTGGCCGCCGTCACCGGCGACCTGGACGCGGTCGCCGAGATGCGCACCGCCTTCGACCGCCGCCGCCAGACCATCGTGCGGATGCTCAACGAGATCGACGGCGTCGTCTGCCCGACCCCGGAGGGCGCGTTCTACGTGTACCCGTCGGTGAAGGCGCTGCTCGGCAAGGAGATCCGCGGGCAGCGCCCGGCGACCTCCGTGGAGCTGGCCGCCCTCATCCTGGACGAGGCCGAGGTCGCCGTCGTGCCCGGTGAGGCGTTCGGCACCCCCGGTTATCTGCGGCTCAGCTACGCGCTCGGCGACGAGGACCTGGCCGAGGGCGTCTCGCGGCTGCAGAAGCTGCTCGGCGAGGCCACGGACTGACCGCCCAGGACCGGCCACGGCGCATCGGCCGCCGCGGACCGGCGCCCGCGCGCACCGCTCCCCGCGGACCGGCCCGCGCGGCGGTACGCACATCCGATTTCGTGTACGGGCAAGCCCCCGTTCGGAGAAATGGTTCCGAGCGGGGGCTCGCGTATAGCAGGATCTTGGGATGGCACGCGAAGTACGTACGGGGCAGGTCCGGGACATCCGGCAGCTTCCCAAGGCACACCTGCACCTGCATTTCACCGGCTCCATGCGCCCGGCGACCCTCATGGAGCTGGCCGACAAGCACGGCGTCCACCTGCCCGAGGCGCTGACCTCGGGCGAGCCCCCGAAGCTGCGGGCCACCGACGAACGCGGCTGGTTCCGCTTCCAGCGGCTCTACGACGCCGCCCGCTCCTGCCTGCGCACCCCCGAGGACATCCACCGGCTGGTGCGCGAGGCCGCGCAGGAGGACGCCGCGGACGGCTCGGGCTGGCTGGAGATCCAGGTCGACCCGACCTCGTACGCGCCACGGCTGGGCGGGCTCATCCCGACCTTGGAGATCATCCTCGACGCGGTCCACACCGCCTCCCGCGACACCGGTGTCGGTATGGCCGTCGTGGTCGCCGCCAACCGGATGAAGCACCCGCTGGACGCCCGTACGCTGGCCAGGCTCGCGGTCCGCTACGCCGACCAGGGGGTCGTCGGCTTCGGGCTGTCCAACGACGAACGCCGTGGCCTGGCCCGCGACTTCGACCGCGCCTTCGCCATCGCCCGGGAGGGCGGGCTGCTGGCCGCCCCGCACGGCGGCGAACTCGCCGGCCCGGCCAGCGTCCGCGACTGCCTGGACGACCTGCACGCGCAGCGCGTCGGGCACGGGGTGCGCGCCGCCGAGGACCCGCAGCTGGTCCGGCGGCTCGCCGACACCGGCGTGACCTGCGAGGTCTGCCCCGCCTCCAACGTCGCCCTCGGCGTCTACGACAAGCCCGAGGACGTACCGCTGCGGCTGCTCTACGACGCCGGGGTCCCGATGGCGCTCGGCGCCGACGACCCGCTGCTCTTCGGCTCCCGCCTCGCCGCGCAGTACGAACTCGCGCGGGACGTGCACGCCTTCACCGACCAGGAGCTGGCGGAACTGGCCCGGCAGTCGGTACGCGCCTCCCGGGCGCCGCAGGAGGTGCGCGAGCGGATGCTGAGCGGGATCGACGACTGGGCGAAGTGAGCCGGGCCGCGGCGGCCGTCTTCACGGCTCCACGGCCGCGTGCGTACGGGCCGCCGCAATCGCCCGCGCTACAGTTCCACGCCGACCATCACCGGCTCGTTCACCAGCGTCACGCCGAACGCCTCGCGCACCCCGTCGCGTACTTCGCGGGCCAGCGCCAGCAGGTCCTCGGTCGTGGCGCCGCCGCGGTTGGTCAGCGCGAGCGTGTGCTTGCCGGAGATGCGGGCCGGGCCGGTGCCGTAGCCCTTGGTGAAGCCGGCCTTGTCGATCAGCCAGGCCGCGGACGTCTTCGTACGCTCGCCCGAGCCTGGGCCCTCGGATGCCGGATACGCCGGCGGGGCCGTGTCCGGGCCGAGGCGGTCGTGGACCCGGTCCAGGAACGCGGCGAATTCCGCGGCCGTGAGGACGGGGTTGGTGAAGAAGGAGCCGGCCGACCAGGTGTCGTGGTCGGCCGCGTCCAGCACCATGCCCTTGCTCGCCCGCAGCCCGAGCACGGTCGCGCTGGCCTTCTCCAGCGGCACACGCTCACCGGCCTCCACGCCCAGCGCGCGGGCCGTCTCGGGGTATTTCAGCGGCGCGGAGAGGCCGCCGGCGTCCTCCAGGGCGAAGCGGACGC
The DNA here is from genome assembly GCF_036815005.1 of Streptomyces sp. IBSBF 2435. NCBI lineage: Bacteria > Bacillati > Actinomycetota > Actinomycetes > Kitasatosporales > Streptomycetaceae > Streptomyces > Streptomyces sp. IBSBF 2435. The sequence goes on from NZ_JAJSYW010000045.1 coordinate 31,909, forward strand.
GCAGCACGACGTAGCGCGCCGGGTCCTCCTTGAAGCGGCTGCCGCGGTAGGAGAAGGCGCAGGCCTCGGCGGGGAGGGTGACCGTCCGCCCGGTCCTGCGGTCGTATGCGAGGACGTCGGTGATGGTGCTGGACACTTCCTGGCCGTAGGCGCCGACGTTCTGGATCGGGGTGGCGCCGGCCGAGCCGGGGATGCCGGCCAGGCACTCGACACCGGCCAGCCCCGCCCGAACGGTCGCCGCGACGGCGTCGCTCCAGGGCTCGCCCGCGGCCAGCTCCAGGGCGGTGCCGTCGAGGGTGACGCCCCGGGTGGCGATGCGTACGGCGGTGCCGTCGAAGCCCCCGTCGGCGATGACGAGGTTGCTGCCGCCGCCGATGAGCAGCACGGGCTCGCCGCGCGCGTCGGCCTCGCGGACGGCGGCCACCACCTCGTCGTCGGTGCGTGCCGTGACCAGACGGGCGGCGGGTCCGCCGAGGCGGAAGGTGGTGTACGGGGCGAGAAGGTGCACGCGCTCAGCTTATGCGGCCGTGCGCCGCGGCCTCCGGCGGCGGCCGGGCCGGGCGGGAGCCGGGCCGGGCGGGAGCGCGCCGCCCGTGCCGGCGTACGGCCGTATCCCCCCGGGCACGGGAAAGGGGCGGGCCGGCAGGGGAGGCAACCCCGCCGGCCCGCCCCGCAGGGGCACCGCTCAGGTGACCGGCTGGAGGGGCAGCGCGTCGTCCACCTCCGGCGTGCCCTCGGGCCGCCCGGGGGTGGCGGACCGCTTCGGCAGGAGCAGCGCCACCGCGAAGCCGACGGCCAGGATCCCGGCACCCACCCACAGGGCCGGCAGCAGCCCGTCCACGAACTGCGCTCCGGAGGCGTAACCGCCCTGTGCGGCGAAGATCGAACCGAGCACGGCTATGCCGAGCGCTCCGCCGACCTCCCGCAGCGCGTTGTTCGCCCCGGAGGCGATGCCCTGCTCCGCGGGTATGACGCTGGACATGACCAGGCTCGTCGCGGGTGCGATGAAGAGCGCCATGCCGGCCCCGGAGAGGATGAGCGCGGGCAGTTGCGCCAGGTAGGACACGTCGGGCGAGAGGATCAGCGCGAACCAGCCGAGGCCTGTCGCCTGGAGCGCGAGCCCGGCGGCGACGACGGGCCGGCCGCCGATGCGGTCGGAGAGGAGGCCGGCGATCGGCGCGACGATCATCGGCATGCCGGTCCAGGGCAGCATGCGCAGCCCCGCCTCGGTCGGGCTGTAGCCCAGCACGGTCTGCAGGAACTGGCTGAGCAGGAAGATCGACCCGAACATCCCGGTGAACATCAGCGCGCTGGAGACGTTGATGGCCGTGAAGCGGCGGCCGCGGAAGAGCCGCATGGGCAGCATCGGGTTGCGGGCGGTCATGCCGTGCCGGACGAACGCCGCGACGAGGACGGCGCCGCCGATCAGCCCGCCGAGGACCCGGGCGCTGGTCCATCCGTGGGCTGTGGCGTTGACCAGGGCGAAGACGATCCCGAAGAGCCCGAGGCTGATCAGCACGGTGCCGCGTCCGTCGATCCGCGCGCCGGGCGCGGTGGACTCGGCCAGCCGGAAGCGGGCGAGCGGGAGCAGCAGCAGGCCGAGCGGGACGTTCAGCCAGAAGATCCACTGCCAGGAGATGTGTTCGGTGAGGCTGCCGCCGATGAGCGGACCCGAGGCCACGGCGAGGCCGTTGACCGCGCCCCAGATACCGAAGGCGGTGCCGCGGCGTTCCGCGGGGACGGCGGCGCTGAGCAGGGTCAGGGTGAGCGGCATCATGATGGCCGCGCCGACGCCCTGGACGGCCCGGAAGGCGATGAGTTCGTTGATGCCGGGCGCGAGGGCCGCGGCGGCCGAGGCCCCGGTGAAGATCGACAGGCCGGTGATGAAGAGCTTGCGGCGGCCGAAGCGGTCACCGAGGGAGGCACCGAACATCAGGAGCACGGCGAAGGTGAGCGTGTAGGCGTTCACCGTCCATTCGAGGTCGGACAGCGCGCCGCCGAGATCCTTGCGGATGGACGGCAGCGCCGTGGTGACGACGAGGTTGTCCAGGGCCGCCATGAATCCGGCGACGCTGGTGATCACAAGCGCCCAGGCCGCGGTGGCGGGCCTGCGAGCTGCGGTGGGCTGGTCCATTGCCGTGCTCTCCTTACTCCCCTGTCGGGAGGCTTCCGCCGGCGCCCCGGAGGGCGACGGCGCTGGTTGAGTTAGTAATCGATGACTAACTTTCGCGGGCAAAAAAATGCCGGCCATCAGGAACGGCCGGCACTCGCTCACTCGGGCCTGGCGCCTTCGTAGAACCCCGACCAGACGCGGTGGCCTGCCGGGAAACCCAGCGACACCAGGGCGTTGATGAGCATCCCGTAGGCGAGGAAAGTCGTGGTCTCGTCGACGTCGGCACCCAGTTCCAGCTGGACGGTGTCCCACAGCCCCAGCCAGGACTCCCGCACCGCCTCGCCGAAGGCGTGGTCGCCGACCGCCTCGGCGGCGGCCACCGCGACATACGTCTGCATCTGCATCAGCAGCCGCTCGGGGTCGTCGTGGATCATCTGCCGATACGCGTTCCCCATCGCCGCGAGCTTCTCGTCCGGCGCGAGGTCGGCGGCGGCTTCGGCGAAGAGCTGGCAAGTGCCCTCCATGCAGTTCCGGGAGGCCGCGAGGAACATCGCCTGCTTGTTCGGGAAGAGCCGGAAGAGGTACGGCTGCGAGACGCCCACCCGGCGGGCGATCGCCTCGGTGGAGGTGCCCTCGTAACCGCCGCGGGCGAACTCGCTCATCGCCGCACGGATGACGCTCTCGCGCCGCTCGTCTGCGCTCATCCTGACCATGGGCAGTAAGTTAGTGGCCAATCACTACCTTGTCAATCAGCGGCGCGAGGGCGGCTTGGGGCGGTAAGGACCGCCCAGCAGGGTGGGCGGTCCTTACCGGCGTACATTGCCGGGCGGGGCGCCTGGGTCCGGCGCCTGGGTCCGGCTCGTGCCCCCGGCTCCCCCGCTCCCGGCGCCCCGCTCCAGACCCCGGCTCCCGGCTCCCGTCAGGCGAGCTGGACCACCGCGCGGGACATGCCGAGCACCTTCTGGCCGGCCGAGGTCGCGACCAGGTCGACGCGGACCCGGTTGTCGTCCAGCTTGACGGCGACCTTCGCGGTCACCTCGATGAGCGCGCCCTCGTCGTCGTTCGGCACGACGACCGGCCGGGTGAAGCGCACACCGTATTCGACGACCGCGCCCGGGTCGCCGGCCCAGTCGGTCACCACCCGTGCTGCGGAGGCCATCGTGAACATGCCGTGCGCGATCACATCGGGCAGCCCGACCTCGCGGGCGAACTTCTCGTTCCAGTGGATCGGGTTGAAGTCGCCGGACGCACCCGCGTACTGCACCAGCGCCGCCCTTGTGACGGGGAAGCTCCGTGCGGGCAGCTCGGTGCCGACCTCGACATCGTCGTATGCCACGGTCGCCGCCATCACGCGTCTCCGTCCTGCGCCGGGTCGGCCGCGCGGGCGACCAGCTTGGTCCACGCGGTCACGACATGCTCGCCCGACTCGTCGTGGACCTCGCCACGGATGTCGAGGATGTCGTTGCCCGCCAGGGATTTGACCGCCTCGATGGTGGACGCGACGGTGAGCCGGTCACCGGCCCGCACCGGGCGCGTATAGGCGAACTTCTGGTCACCGTGCACGACCCGGCTGTAGTCGAGCCCGAGTTCCGGGTCGGCCGCGACCGCACCCGCCGCCTTGTACGTGATCGCGAAGGCGAAGGTCGGCGGCGCGATCACATCGGGGTGACCGAGCGCCTTGGCGGCTTCCGGGTCCGTGAACGCCGGATTCGGGTCGCCGATCGCCTCGGCGAACTCGCGGATCTTCTCCCGGCCCACCTCGTAGGCGGCGGTGGGCGGGTACGTCCGCCCGACGAAGGACTGGTCCAGAGCCATCGGCACCTCAGGTGTGCGGCAAGCGGGCAAGTGGGTAAGTGGGCAGTGCGACAAGGAGACAAAGGGACAAGTGACGTTCGGTGACGGCCGGGGCCGGAACGCGCCGCGAGACCGTCCCCGGTCATATGACGGGGACGGCCTCGCGATTACGGCCTGGCGCTGCTGCTTGCTGCTGTTGTGCGGTGAAGGAGAGTCAGCGCGTCTCGCGGTGCGCGGTGTGCGCGTTGCAACGCGGGCAGTGCTTCTTCATCTCAAGACGGTCCGGGTCGTTACGCCGGTTCTTCTTGGTGATGTAGTTCCGCTCCTTGCACTCCACGCAGGCCAGCGTGATCTTCGGGCGGACGTCGGTGGCGGCCACGTGAGTGCTCCTTGACGAACGGGGGGTATATGAACACAGAAAGAGTAGCCGATCGAGGGACCGATCCCGCAATCGGCTACGCAGAGTAGCGGCGACCGGACTTGAACCGGTGACACAGCGATTATGAGCCGCTTGCTCTACCGACTGAGCTACGCCGCTGCGACGAACCGACCCCCGCCGATGAGGGCGGGGAACCGATCCATCAGAGCCCCAATACGGAATCGAACCGTAGACCTTCTCCTTACCATGGAGACGCTCTACCGACTGAGCTATTGGGGCGAGCGAGGAAGACATTACACGGTCCGCTGCGATACGTGAAANCGAACCGTAGACCTTCTCCTTACCATGGAGACGCTCTACCGACTGAGCTATTGGGGCGAGCGAGGAAGACATTACACGGTCCGCTGCGATACGTGAAATCCGTATCCGGCAGGGCACATCGGGCTCAGCGGACACCCGCGCCAGCCGGCAGATCAGTACGACTAATGCACTCCTCCCGGGTGTCCTGCCGCCGCCTACCGGACCTGCGCGCGACCGGCCCCTAGGCTCGACCACGCGTGATCATCCCGTGATTCGCGGGTGACCATGCCCCGTCCGCACCGAGCCGCTCCCCCGTTTCCCGAGTTCCAGCTCT
>NZ_JAJSYW010000046.1:0-50307 GCF_036815005.1 Streptomyces sp. IBSBF 2435
CCTCGGGGGGCGGGCGGGGCGTGGGGCTGCTTTCGCCATGAATCGCGGGAGAGCGCTCTCCCCGGCCCCAGGCCTCCCGGGGCACCCGGTACGAGCCCGCGGTACGCCTCAGGCGGAGGCGCGCACCACCAGCCGGGTCGGGGTGATGATCGAGGACACCGCGGGCACGCCGTCCGGGTCGGTCGACGGCTCCAGGGCGTGCAGCAGCAGCTGCGCCATCAGCCGGCCCATCTCCTCGATGTCCTGCCTGATCGTGGTCAGCGGCGGGTCGGTCCACTCCGCCACCGACACCATGTCGTCGAAGCCGACCACCGCCACGTCGTCCGGCACCCGCCGGCCGCGGGCCCGCAGCACCCGCAGCGCGCCCGAGGCCATCACGTCGGAGGCGGCGAAGACCCCGTCGAGGTCAGGAGAGCGCTCCAGCAGCCGCTCCATGGCCCGGGCGCCCCCCTCGGGCGTGAAGTCGCCCTCGGCGATCATCGCGGTGCCGATACCGGGCAGCACGTCGCGGAAGCCGTCGAGCCGGTCGACAGAGGCGGGCTGGTCCAGCGGTCCCGCTATGTGCACGATCCGGCGGCGGCCGAGCGCCAGCAGGCGGCGTACCGCGTCCCGCGCGCCGCCGCGGTTGTCGCAGTCGACGTAGAGGGTGCGGCGCCGGGTGTCCGGGTCGGGCCAGGTGGGACGGCCGCCGATCACCGTGGGCACGCCCGCCTTGCGGGCGATGACCGGCAGCGAGTCGTCGGCGTGCAGCGAGAAGATCAGCGCGCCGTCCACATGCCCGCCGGTCAGATAGCGGCCGACCCGCTCGTGGTCCGCGGCGCCCCCGGTGAGCAGCAGCACCAGCTGGTTGTCGTGCGCGGCCAGCTCCCTGCTGATGCCGCGCACCTGCTGGGCGAAGAAGGGGTCGGTGAAGAACCGGGACTCGGGTTCCGCGACGACCACGGCGATGGCGCCGTTGCGCCGGGTGACCAGGGTGCGGGCCGCCTGGTTGGGCACGTACCCGAGTTCGTCGACCGCCGCGCGCACTCTTTCCGCCAGCGGTCCGCGCACCCCCGCTCCCCCGTTGACCACCCGCGACACGGTGGCTCGCGACACCCCGGCCCGCGCCGCGACGGCTTCGAGCGTGGGGCGGGAGACGGGGGACGGAGCGGACAACGGGGAGTCCTCCTTCGCGCGGCGGAACGCGGGACGGAACGCGGAACGGCATGAGCACCCACGGGAAGCGCGGGCCCCGTGACGGGCGGTGCACAGGCGGTGGCCAGCCACAGCGTATCGGCTCGCCGCCCGCCGTGAGAGCGCTCTCCGAAAGAGGCTGCCGCCCGCTCGGACACCGCGGGAGAGCCGGGCACGGCCGTCGCGGGCAGCCGGGGAGCCAGGTCGGGGGGTTGCCGGGGACCTGCGCGGGAAGCCGCCGGGAGGACGATCCCGCGGTCCGCCGTTACGGTGGGTGAGGGGCCGCGCTCCGGTCGCCGGGCCGTGGCCGGCGGTGGCGCCGCGGGACCGCCGGAAGCATCAAGGACAGCCAAGGCGAGCAAGGGAAGCACCCATGACCCACATCCCCGGTCTCACGCTCAACAACGGCATCGCGATACCGCAACTGGGCTTCGGGACCTACCAGATCGAGCCGCAGGACACCCGGGAGGCGGTGCGCACCGCACTGGACATCGGTTACCGGCACATCGACACCGCGCAGATGTACGGCAACGAGAAGGAGGTCGGCCAGGCCGTCAGGGACTCGGGCCTGCCTCGCGGCGAGGTCTTCGTCACCAGCAAGCTCAACAACGGCCACCACGCCTACGGGGACGCGCTCTCCGCATTCGCCCGCACCCTGGACGACCTCGGGCTCGAATACCTCGACCTCTTCCTCATCCACTGGCCGCTGCCCGAGGTGGGCGACTACGTCGAGACCTGGAAGGCGCTGGAGGAGATCCTGCGCTCGGGCAGGGTCAAGGCCATCGGGGTGTCCAACTTCCAGCCGCACCACGTGGAGCGGCTGCTGGAGGAGACCGGCACCGTCCCCGCGGTCAACCAGATCGAGGTCCATCCGTATCTCACCCAGGACGACGTCCGCGCCTTCGACACCGCCCACGGCATCGCGACCGAGGCGTGGTCGCCGATCGCCCAGGGCAAGGTGCTGGACGACCCGGTGATCACGGCGATCGCCGAGCGGCTCGACCGCACTCCCGCGCAGGTAACGCTGCGCTGGCATCTGCAGCGCGGGGACATCGTCTTCCCCAAGTCCGTGACGCCCGCCCGGGTGGCGGAGAATTTCCGGCTCTTCGACTTCGACCTCACCCAGGACGACGTCGACGCGATCAGCGCGCTGGACCGCGGCGAGCGCACCGGCCCGGACCCGGACACCTTCAACTACGTACCGGGCTGATCCGGCCGTCCGTGCGCCGGCGCGCGCCATGCGCACGCCGGCGCACACGCGCCCCCGTGGATGCGCCCCCGGAATCCCCGCCTCAGCCGGCCGCCGTGCGGAATTCGCCGGAGCCGCGGACCACGAAGCGGGTGAGCAGCACCACCGAGCGCGGCGCCGAGCGGTCGCCCGCGATACGGGAGAAGAGCAGGTTGGCGGCGGTACCGCCGAGCGCCACCGGGTCCTGGCTGACCACGGTCAGCGGCGGGGTGAGCCGTTCGCCGAGCGGCAGGTCGTCGAAGCCGACCAGGGCGAGCGGCGCGGGATGGTCCAGGCCGTCGAGGACGCCGAGAGTGATCAGGTCGTTGCTGGTGAACAGCGCGGTCGGCGGGTCGGGCAGTGTGCGCAGCACGGCGAGTGCGTCCCTGGCCTGCGGGTGGGAGCGCAGTTCGTGCCGGACGAGCGCGGGGTCCTCGGCTATGCCGTGGGCGGCGAGCGCGTCGAGGTAGCCGGCGTAGCGCTCGGCCTGCGTCCAGATGTCGAAGCGGTCGCCGAGGTAGGCGATCCGGGTGTGGCCGTGGCCGAGCAGGTGGGTGACGGCCCGTCCGGCGGCGGCCCGGTTGTCGACGGTGACGGTGTCGACGGCGAGGCCCTTGGCGGGGCGGTCGACACAGACCACCTGCGTACCGCCGTCCATGGGGCGTTTGAGGAAGCCGTGGCTGCCGATGGTGGGGACGATGATCAGGCCGTCCACCTGGCGGGCGGTGAAGGCGGCGATCACCTCGCGTTCGCGCTGCGGCTCGTCGTTGGTGCTGCCGACCAGCACCACATGGCCGCGGCGGTGGGCCTCGTCCTCCACCGAACGGGCCATCAGGGCGTAGAAGGGGTTGGCCAGATCGTCCACGACCAGGCCGATGGTGGAGGTGCCGAGGTTCTTCTGGCGCAGGCTGCGGGCGTTGTCGTTGCGCTGGTAGCCGAGTCTGCGCACCGCCTGGCCGACCCGGGCGGCCGTCTCGGGGGCGACCCCCGCTTCGCCCGCGACGACCCGGGAGACCGTCATGGGACTGACCCCGGCTGCGCGGGCCACGTCCTTCATCGTCGGGCGTTTCACGGGCCTCCTCGTCGCTGTGCAGGCCGGCCGGGCCGGTGACCGGCGGATACCGGTGACCGGCGGCCGGCCGGCTCGTGCGTCGATGATGGCAGGCGGGGCTCCGGGCGGGTGACCGGGCTCCCCGGTTCATAAGGCGGCTTGGCAGAAGAACTTCCTGATGCCGGGCTGGTCCGTGTTCGCCTTGGTGATGGCGACCATGTCGGTGCCGATCCTGGTGGTGACCTTCTTCTTGTCGATCGCGGCGAGCGCCTGGTCGACCCCCTGCCGGCCGAGGGCGCCGACGTCCTGGAGGTCGGCGCCCCGTTCGGCGAAGGCGGCGACGGCGGAGCGGCGCACGGCGGCGCGGTCGAGGACCCCGGGCCGGCCGAGCAGGCCGCCGCGGAAGAGCTCCCGGCCCAGGTGCAGGTCGGCCGCGGCGTCGAGGCCGGGGGCGAGGGCCAGGTCCTGGCAGACGGTCTCGATGCCGTACCGCCTGGCGTCGAGCGGGCCGGCCAGCTCGACGGGGCCGCCGTCGACCAGGATCTGGCCGCCGTCGGGTCGGATGGCGCCTGGCAGGGTTTTGACGAGGCTGCTCTTGCCGGCGCCGCTGTCACCGACCAGGGCGGCGGCCTCGCCCGGGTAGGCGGTGAAGTCGGCGTCCTGGAGCGCCCTGACGTGGCCGAACCGCTTGGTCAGGCCTCGGGCTTCCAGGAGTGGTTGTGCCATCGGCTGTCTCCCAGCGTCGTGGTCACGCGGTGCCTTGGTAACGTTCGCAAACGTTCCGGGATTGTGCGGGCGGGCTGACAGCGTGTCAATACGTCGCGCCAGAGGTCGCCTTGAGCCGACGGCGACGGCAGCTGACCCGGCTTCCCGGTCACCGTGCGGACCCTTGACATCACATCAGGTACACATCAAAATGCTGATTCGCTTGGTAACGTTCACATCCCCCTATGAGCATCCCCCCATGCCCCGAGGCGCTCGCCGTGCGTCATCCGCGGCCCGCCGCCTCCACGAGAAGGTGGTCCTCCGTGCTCCCTCCCGTGCTCAGAAGCAAAACCGCGGGCGCCCTGAGCGCCCTGTTGCTGGCCGCCCTCGGCGTCGGCGGCCTCAGTTCGGCCCCCGCCCATGCCGCCAACGCCAACCTCACGCAGTACGTCGACCCGTTCGTCGGCTCCGACGACAGCAACGCCCCCAACCCGGTCGGCGGCGGCGCGGGCGGCAGCACCTACCCGGGGGCCGTGACGCCCTTCGGCGGCGTGCAGTTCAGCCCCGACACGCCGACCGCCTCGCCGTCGGGCTACCGCTACTCCGACGGGTCGATCGAGGACTTCAGCCTCACCCACTTCGACGGTGCGGGCTGTCCCAACAACGAGGACCTGCCGCTGATGCCGGTCACCGGCGCGATCAGCACCTCCCCCGGCAGCAACTGGACGGGCTACGCGTCGGCGTACACCAAGGCCAACGAGACGGCCGTGCCCGGCTACTACAAGAACCGGCTGGACAAGTACGGCACCGGCGTGGAGCTGACGGCCACCACCCGCACCGGCATGGCGAGGCTGACGTACCCCTCGACCACCAGCGCGAGCCTGCTGATCAACACCGGCCGCAGCGCGACCGGCAACCGCAGCGGCTCGGTGAAGGTCAGCGGCTCGGAGGTGACCGGCAGCGTGACCGCCGGCGGCTTCTGCGGCTCGTCGAAGACCTACCAGATCTACTTCGACATCCGCTTCGACCGCGCCCCCTCGGCCTTCGGCACCTGGAGCGGCGGGACGGTCTCGGCCGGCTCGGCCAGCACCTCGGGCACCAACACCGGCGCCTACGTCACCTTCGACACCACCGGCAGCCAGACCGTGCAGACCAAGATCGGCCTGTCGTACGTGAGCGTGGCGGGCGCCCAGGCCAACCTGACGGCCGAGAACAACGGCTGGGACTTCAACGCGACCCGCACCGCGGCCGACACGTCCTGGAATTCCATGCTCAACCGCGCCCAGGTCACCGGTGGCGCGGCCGCGGACCTCAAGAAGTTCTACACCTCGCTCTACCACGTCTTCCAGAGCCCCAACATCTCCAGCGACGTCAACGGCGACTACCGCGGCTTCGACGGAGCGGTGCACAACTCGACCCGGCCGGTCTACCAGAACTACTCCGGCTGGGACATCTACCGCTCGTGGGCGGCGCTGGTCGCGCTGATCGCACCGACCGAGGCGGCCGACATCGCCAAGTCGATGGTGCTGGACGGCCAGCAGGGCGGACTGCTGCCCAAGTGGTCGCAGCAGACGGCCGAGGACTTCGTGATGACCGGCGACCCCGGGCCGATCATCGTCAGCAGCATGTACGCCTTCGGGGTGCGGGACTTCGACACCGCCGCCGCGCTGTCGCTGATGGAGAAGGCCTCCAACGGCGGTACGGCGCAGGGCTCGCCGATCCGCGGCAATCAGGGCGCATACACCAGCCAGCACTTCCTGAGCGAGCCCTCGGACTCGCTCGAGTACAGCGCGTCGGACTTCGCGGTGGCGCAGTTCGCCAAGGCGCTGGGCAACACCGCCAGTTACACCACGCACATGACCCGCGCCCAGTGGTGGCGCAACACCTACAGCACCGAGTCGGGCTATGTGCAGCCGCGCAACTCCGACGGCAGCTGGTCGTGGCCGCTGAACCCGGCGAGCCCGAGCAACTTCACCGAGGGCAACGCGGCGCAGTACACCTGGATGGTGCCGTACGACTTCGCCGACCTGATCAACGACATGGGCGGTCCCACGACCGCGGCGCAGCGGCTCGACCACCACTTCACCCAGGTCAACGCCGGTCAGAGCCTGCCGTACTACTACATCGGCAACGAGCCGGAGCACGGTGTGCCGTGGGCGTACAACTTCGCCCGAGACCCCGCGGGCACCGCGGACGCGGTCCGCAAGGTGATGACCGAGTCCTTCACCACCGGCGCCGGCGGCCTGCCCGGCAACGACGACCTCGGGGCGACCTCCGCGTGGTACGTGTGGGCGGCGCTCGGGATGTACCCGGCCACCCCCGGCGCGGACACCCTGGCCGTCAACGGCCCGCAGTTCCCCTCGGTGCTGCTCCAGCGGCCCGGCGGCAACATCACCATCAACGCCTCCGGCAGCGGCGGCTACGTGCAGGGCCTGAAGGTCAACGGCGCCGCCACCAGCCACAACTACCTGCGCTACCCGGACCTGGCCGCCGGCGGCACCCTCGACTACACCATGGGCGCGGCGCCGAGCAGCAGTTGGGGCACCGGCGCCTCGGACGTGCCGCCGTCCTTCCAGGACGGGGCCACCGCGGTGCCGGCCGCGCCGAGCCTGGGCACCAACCTGGCGCAGGGCAAGGCGGTCACCGCTTCCACCCCGTGCGGTACGGCGGAGTCCGGTGACAAGGCTGTCGACAACTCGCTCAAGAACAACAGCAAGTGGTGCTCCAAGGCGGCGAACCCGACGCTGACCGTCGACCTCGGGTCGGCGCAGACCGTGGGGTCCTTCGTGGTCAAGCACGCCGGTCTCGGCGGCGAGGACACCAGCTGGAACACCGGCGCCTTCCAGATCCAGACCAGCACCGACAACAGCACCTGGTCCTCCGCGGTATCGGTCACCGGATCACGCTCCAGCCGCACCTACCACACCATCACCCCGCGGCAGGCACGCTACGTCCGGCTGGCGATCTCCGCGCCCACCAACACCGGCGGCGACACCGCGGCCCGTATCTACGAACTGGAGGTCTACGGCCAGTCCACCGGCGCGAGCGCGCACGCCATCACGGGCCTGGCCGGCAAGTGCGTGGACATCGCCAACTCCGGCACCGCCAACGGCACCCATGTGCAGCTGTGGGACTGCAACGGCTCGGGCGCCCAGCAGTGGACCGTCGGCACCGACGGTACGGTGGGCGCCCTCGGCAAGTGCCTGGACGACTCCAACAGCGGCACCGCGGACGGCACCCTGGTCCAGCTGTGGGACTGCAACGGCAGCACTGCGCAGAAGTGGACGGTCAGCGGCAAGCAGTTGATCAACGCCGCGGCCAACAAGTGCCTGGACGTACCGGGTTCGAACTCCGCCAGCGGCACCCAGCTGGACGTCTGGACCTGCAACGGCGGCACCAACCAGCAGTGGTCGGTGAGCTGACCCCCGCCGGCCGGTGAGCGGGGGCCGCGCCCTCACTGCACCAGCTGGGCCTTGCCCAGGGCGATGACCCCGGCCGCGGACACCGTGTACAGCTCACGGTCGCGGTCGGGGTTCACCCCGATGGTGGCGCCCGGCGGCACGTCCACGTTCTTGTCGAGCACCGCGCCGCGGACGATCGCGCCGCGCCCGACCCGTACGTTGTCGTGCAGCACGGAACCCTGCACCACCGCGCCCGCGTCGACCACCACGCCGGGCGACAGCACCGAGCGGGTGACCTGGCCGCGGATCACGCAGCCGGGGCTGATCACCGACTCCCCCACGATGCCGCCGGCCGCGATCTTGGCCGGCGGCAGCTGGCCAGGGTGGGTGTAGATCGGCCAGCGCCGGTTGTAGAGGCTGAAGGCGGGCTGGTCGGAGATCAGGTCCATGTGCGCGTCGTAGTACGCGTCCAGGGTGCCGACGTCCCGCCAGTAGCCGTGGTCGCGGGCGGTCTCGCCCGGCACATGGTTGGTGTCGAAGTCGTAGACCTGCGCGACACCCGCCGCGGTGAGCCGCGGCAGGATGCTGCCGCCCATGTCGTGCACCGACTGCGGGTCCTCGGCGTCCTCGTGCAGCGCGTCGATCAGCGTCTTGGTGGTGAAGAGGTAGTTGCCCATCGAGGCGAACACCTGCGAGGGGTCGCCCGGCAGGCCCGGCGGGTCCGCGGGCTTCTCCAGGAAGCGCTCCACCGAGATGCCGTCCGCGGCCGGCGAGATCACCCCGAAGCCCGAGGCCTCGGTGCGCGGCACCTTGATGCCCGCGACGGTGACGCCGGCTCCGTGCTCGACGTGCTGTTCGAGCATCTGCCGCGGGTCCATCCGGTAGACGTGGTCCGCGCCGAAGACCGCGACGTAGTCGGGCTGCTCGTCGTACACCAGGTTGAGCGACTGCAGGATCGCGTCGGCGCTGCCCAGATACCAGCGCGGGCCGAGCCGCTGCTGGGCGGGCACCGGGGTGACGTAGTTGCCCAGCACGCTGGACATCCGCCAGGTCGTGGTCACATGCCGGTCCAGGGAGTGCGATTTGTACTGGGTCAGCACACAGATCCGCATCATGCCGCCGTTGACCAGGTTGGACAGCACGAAGTCCACCAGGCGGTACGTGCCGCCGAAGGTCACTGCTGGTTTCGCCCGGTCGGTGGTGAGCGGCATCAGCCGTTTACCCGCTCCGCCCGCCAGCACTATGCCCAGCACTGTAGGTCCACCGCGCATCGACGTCCCCCTTGTGTCGTGTTCCGCCCTGCCGCCTGCTGCCTTGCCCGAACTGCCGAACTGTCCCACGGCGGCGGCGCATCTCTACCGCGTCCTGCCCCGGATTTTTCTTTTCCTGCCTCCGCTACCCGGCGGCGAGCACTTTTTCGTAAAGCTCGACCGTACGGCGGGCGACGGTGTCCCAACCGAATTCCCGCACTGCGCGTTCCCGCCCGGCCGCGCCGAGGGCGGCGGCCTGCGCCGGGTCGGCGATCAGCCGGTTGAGCGCGGCGGCGAGTCCGGCCTCGAAGTCCGCCGGGCGCTGCTCGTCGTAGGGCACCAGAAGTCCGGTGTCGCCGTCCTCGACGACCTCGGGGATACCGCCGACTGCGGAGGCGACCACGGCGGTGCCGCAGGCCATCGCCTCCAGGTTGACGATGCCCAGCGGTTCGTAGACCGAGGGACAGGCGAAGACCGCGGCATGGGTGAGCAGCTGGACGACGGCGGGGCGCGGCAGCATCGCCGGGATCCAGTGCACACCGTCGCGCACCGCGTTCAGCTCGTCGAACAGCGCGCGGAATTCGCGGTCCAGCGCAGGGGTGTCGGGGGCGCCGGCGCACAGCACCAGCTGCGCCGCCGGGTCGAGCTCCCTGGCCGCCCGCAGCAGGTGCGGTACGCCCTTCTGCCGGGTGATGCGGCCGACGAAGAGCACATAGGGGCGGTCGGGGTCGATGCCGATCCTGCGCAGCACATCGGTGCGCTCGTCGGGGCGGTAGGTGGCGGTGTCGATGCCGTTGCGTATGACGTGGACGCGCTCGGGGGTGAGCGCGGGATAGCAGGACAGGATGTCGCGGCGCATCCCGTCGGAGACCGCGACCACCGCGTCGGCGGACTCCATCGCCGTCTGCTCCGCCCAGCTCGACAGTGCGTAGCCGCCGCCGAGCTGTTCGGCCTTCCAGGGCCGCAGCGGTTCCAGGGAGTGGGCGGTGAGGATGTGCGGGACGCCGTAGAGCAGCTTGCTGATGTGCCCGGCCAGATTGGCGTACCAGGTGTGGGAGTGCACCAGGTCGCGGCCCTGGAGGGCGGCGGCCATCGCCAGATCGACGGAGAAGGTGCGCAGCGCGTCGTTGGCGCCGTCGAGGGACGTCGGCGCGCGGTGCCTGACCACGCCGTCCTCGGCTGCGGCGTCGCCCCAGCAGTGCACCTCGACATCGACCAGCGCGCGCAACTCCCGCGCCAGGAATTCCACGTGGACCCCGGCTCCGCCGTACACATCCGGCGGATACTCCCGAGTCAGCAGCCCGACCTTCACCAGCACCCTCTCCCGCCTTCGAACACTCGCGTGCCTGTTGCCTTCCCCGATCAGCGGCCGGCTACCGCGCGGAAACGCTCGGAACCAGGGCCACTACCGGGATGATCCGGTCGGTCTTCTCCTGGTAGTCGGCGAAACCGGGGTAGAGCGCCGCCTGCTCGGCGTATTTGCGGTCCCGCTCCTCACCGGTCAGCACCTCGGCGCGGACCGGGATCGTCTCGTCGCCGACCTCGATCTCGACGTCGGGGTGCGCGACGAGGTTGTGGTACCAGGCGGGATTCTCCGGGGCGCCGCCCTTGGAGGCGAACACCAGATAACGGTCGCCGTCGCGCAGGTACATCATCGGTTTGACGATCTTCCGTCCGCTGCGGGCTCCCGTGTTGTGCAGAAGAAGCAGCGGGGCTCCCTCGAAATTTCCGCCGACCTTCCCGTGGTTGGCACGGAATTCGGCCACAATCCGCGCGTTGAAGTCCTCGGCCTCACTCATGTACTGCTCCCTTAGTCCGTGATGGCTGATGTGGTGTCAGCCTATCGAAGCGACTGCTGGGACCCGCCGGGCTCACCCGCGGCGACCACCGGTCGCCGTGAGCGACCGGCGCGGCGGCCCGATGAAGCACACGGCCGCCGCTACGGCGGCAATTCGGCGGATCTGCCCCAGTCGGACCGCCGGTGGATTGACGCTTTATGGACGGCTGCGAGGGTCGGAGCCCGGGCACACACAGGAGAGACAAGACCGTGAGGACCAACACCCCACCGACCGCACCCGTCCCGCTGCGCGCCGGGGCGCGGGTGGCGTTGGCACTGGCGAGGGAAGAAATGATGCAGGAATACCACCGGTGGGAGACCGACCCGGCGACCGTCGTCGGCTTCGGCGCCCGCTGGCCGGTGTCCTGGGAGGTCTTCCGGGACCGCTTCCGCACCAGCCACACATCGGCTCACTACCAACTCTTCGAGGTGATCACCACACCGGACGCAATCCCGGTGGGTACCACCGCCCTCAGCGTCGACATGTCCGTCAACAGCGCCGAGTTCACCCTGGTGATCGCCCCCGAGCAGCGCGGCCGCGGCTATGCGGCGGAGGCCACCGCGCTGACCCTCGAATGGGCGTTCACGATCGCCTCGCTCAACTCGGTGTGGCTCGAAGTGCCGGCGCCCCACACCCCCGCGGTGAACGCGTACCTCAAGGCCGGGTTCCGGGCGGCCGGGCGGTTGCGCAGTGCCGCACTGTGGCACGGCCGGCGGGTCGACAAACTGCTGTTCGACTGCATGCCGGACGACCTCGCAGACCCGACGACATGACAAAGAGAAGTGACGACCTCGCAGAGAAGAGGTGACCACCATGTCCTGCCCCGACGTGAACTGCCGCAAGGGCGGCTGCACGACCGACCCGGGCCGAGGCCGGCCCGCCGGCAACGGTGACGCGAAGCGCTGATCACAAGCCATCCCCCCACATTCCTCGTTTTTGGGCACGAGTCAGCACGAACCAGCTCGAATCTCATCAACTCGCATGAATTCGTCACGATCCGGCACGACTTGGACCGCCGGGCGGTCGCGGTGGCGCAGCCCACGGGACCCGTCCGGCCGTCCGCCGGCACGAAGCCCTCGCTCAACCGGTTAAGCGGGGGCTTCTGCGCGGCTCCCGCAGGACGTACGGTATGGGTGATCGACCACCGCCCAGCCGCGAAGGACTACCGATGGCCCTCTTCGACCTGCCGCTCGACCAGCTCCGCGCCCGTCGCAGCGGTTCCGTCGAGCCGGCCGACTTCGACCAGTTCTGGACCGACACACTCGGCCAGGCACGGCAGTACGAGCTCGACGCCCGATTCGAGAGGGTATCGACCGGCCTTACGACGGTGGATTCCTATGACGTGACCTTCGCGGGCTTCGGCGGCCACCCGGTCAAGGGCTGGTTCACCGTACCGGCGGGCACGAGCGAGCCGCTGCCGGTCGTGGTGGAATTCATCGGCTACGGCGGCGGCCGCGGCCTGGCGCACACCCACCTGTTGTGGGCGTCGGCGGGTTACGCGCACTTCGTGATGGACACCCGCGGCCAGGGCAGCGGGTGGTCGACCGGCGACACCGAGGACCCGGTGGGCAGCAGCCCCGCCTCCCCCGGTTTCCTGACCCGCGGCATCGACGACCCGTACGACTTCTACTACCGCAGGGTCTTCACCGACGCCGTGCGCGCGGTGGAGGCCGCCCGCTCCCACCCGCTGGCCGACCCGGCCCGTACCGTGGCCGCGGGCATCAGCCAGGGCGGCGGCATCACGGTGGCGGTCGGCGGCCTGGTGTCCGACTTGGCAGCAATTGCCCCCGATGTACCTTTCTTGTGCGACTTCCCGCGGGCCATCACCCTCACCGACGCCCTCCCCTACCGCGAGGTGGGCAAATACCTGTCGGTCCACCGCGACCGCAAGGTCCGGGTGCTGGACACCCTGGCGTACTTCGACGGCGTCCACTTCGCCGCCCGCGGCCGGGCGCCCGCGCTGTTCTCCACCGCGCTGGAGGACGAGACCTGCCCGCCCTCCACCGTCTTCGCCGCCTTCAACGCCTACGCGGGCGAGGACAAGCAGATCGAGGTCTACGACTTCAACGGCCACGAGGGCGGCGGCCCGCACCAGCAGGTCGAGCAGCTGC
Source organism: Streptomyces sp. IBSBF 2435 (assembly GCF_036815005.1). Classification (NCBI taxonomy): domain Bacteria; kingdom Bacillati; phylum Actinomycetota; class Actinomycetes; order Kitasatosporales; family Streptomycetaceae; genus Streptomyces; species Streptomyces sp. IBSBF 2435. The sequence continues at coordinate 12,758 of NZ_JAJSYW010000046.1, forward strand.
GGTGGCTGCCGGGAAAGCTCGCCCAGAACAAAACCCGAAACAAAAATGCATAGGATGCGAAAGCCGGGGAAGACGGTCGGCACCAGTCGTACGAGTGCGAGGCGATGACGTGACCCCAACAGTTGAGCAGACGGAATGCACGGGCAGGTCGGCGATGGCGACGCGCGTGGTGCCGCAGGACGCACGGTGGCCGAGCGGACCGGAAGCCACAACCGGCGGGCTGCCGTTGATCGACGATGCGACGGCCGTGGCGCCGCAGGACGCGCGGACCCTGTCGAAGATGTTCTTCGACCGCCTCCAGGAAATGGAGGAGGGCACCGCGGCCTACAGCTACGCACGCAACACGTTGATCGAGATGAACCTGTCGCTGGTGCGCTTCGCCGCCGGGCGCTACCGCAACCGGCCGGCGACCGACCTCGAGGAGATCGTGCAGGTCGGCACGATCGGCCTGATCAAGGCGATCGACCGGTTCGACCTCTCCCGTGAGACGGAGTTCACCACTTTCGCGGTGCCGTACATCGTCGGGGAGATGAAGCGCTTCTTCCGCGACACCAGCTGGGCGGTGCATGTGCCGCGCCGCCTGCAGGAGCTGCGGGTGGAGCTGAGCAAGGCCAAGGAGACGCTCGCGCTTGAGCTGGACCGCGACCCGACGGTGGCGGAGCTGGCCGCGCACCTGGAGCTGTCCGAGCAGGAGGTCATCGAGGGTCTGGTGGCCGCCAACGGCTACACCGCGGGCTCCATCGACATCCCCTACAGCGACGGCGACGGCGACGGCGAGGGCCGCTCCCTCGGCGAGACCGTCGGCGAGTGCGACCCGGCGCTCGACCTTTTCGAGGACTTCCACACCCTGGCCCCGCTGATCGAGAAGCTGCCCGAGCGCGACCGGCTGCTGCTGCGGCTGCGGTTCGGCGAGGAGCTCACCCAGGCGCAGATCGGTGAGCAGCTGGGCTGCTCGCAGATGCACGTGTCGCGGCTGCTCAGCCGTATCGTCACCAAGCTGCGCTCGGGACTGATGACCGAGGACTGACCGCGGCCGTCACCGCCCGCGGGGGGGGGGGGGGGGGGGGGGGGGGGGGGGGGGGGGGGGGGGGGGGGGGGGGGGGGGGGGGGGGGGGGGGGGGGGGGGGGGGGGGGGGGGGGGGGGGGNCCCCCCCCCCCCCCCCCCCCCCCCCCCCCCCCCCCCCCCCCCCCCCCCCCCCCCCCCCCCCCCCCCCCCCCCCCCCCCCCCCCCCCCCCCCCCCCCCCCCGCTTCGTGCGTGGGAGGACGGGGACGTACGGGTCAGGACGGTGTGACGTCGGCCCGGTCCAGGGCGATGTTGGTACCGCCGCTGGCGCCGTTGCGCTGTCCGGTGTTGGTGATCGTCAGGGTGTGCGGCCCCGCGGTCAGCTGCGGGCTGGTCCACACCACGCCCGAGGCGTTGCGGCTCGCCGCGTAGTTGTCGACGGCGACCGGCGCGCCGCCGTCCACGGACAGGGACATGATCCCCTGGTCGGTGTCGCGCACCGCGTGCAGGGCGACCCGGGTGCCGCGGAAGGTGAAGGTCGCCACCGCGCCGCCGGTGAAGGACCAGTTCGCGGTCTGCTGGTACATGTCGCTGACGCCGTTCGTGACGCCCCAGTTCGCGCCGTAGCCGAAGTGGTCCAGGTCGGCGGTATCGGTATCGGTGCCGTCCACCACCACGGTCGGGTCGACCGGGCCGCTGCTGCCGTTGCCCGGGGTGAGGGTGACGGTGTAGGCGTCGGAGCCGCTGGTGCGGGTGACCGGCACGTGCAGGGCGCCGCCGGACGGGGTCACGTCGCCGTCGAAGACGGTGACGGGCGCGTCGAGCGGGCTCTGGTCGGGGATGCGCTGGACGGTGGCGTGCACCGCGTTGTTGTTGATCAGCCAGGAGGCCGCCGACAGGTTCCGCACGGTGACGGTGGTGGTGCCGCCCTGGCCCGAGTTGTTGCCGAGCAGCGCCAGCACCTGGTGGGCGGCCGGGTCGGAGCCCGCGGCGACGGCGGCACCGCCGCTGCCGGTGGTGCCGAGCAGCCGGCCGCTGAGCCGCGCGTACGCCTGGTAGACCCACCACTGACCGGTGCGCTGCCCGCCGACGAGCAGCGAGTCCAGGGTGCCCGCGCCGCAGCAGTCCGACCAGATCGCGTGGGCGGCGGCGGTGACGCCTGAGGCGGAGAGCCGGTCGAGGAACCACGCGGTGTAGGCGGAGTTCTGCTGCTGCGAGAAGAGGTACTCGTTGATGGTCAGCGGCAGCGGGGCGATGCCGTGCGCGGACTCCAGGGCCCGCGCGTCGGCGGCGTCGGCGGCCGGGTCGTCGCCGAAGTGCCAGTTGAGCACGTTCGGCAGGGTGTTGTCGGCCTTGGCCTGCCCGAGCCAGGAGTCGAGCCAGCCGTGGTTGTAGCCGCTGTAGGAGGGGCCGGCGATCTGCGCGGACGGCACCAGGCGGCGGATCTCCCGGACCGCGGTGTCCCACATCCGGTAGTACTGGGCGCTGTTGACGCCGCGCTGCCAGAAGCCGGTACCGTCCGGCTCGTTCCATATGTCGTACGCGACCGGTACGCCGGACGCCTGCACGTCGGCGACCAGCTTGTCGATGAAGGCGGTCCAGTTGGAGCAGTCGCCGTTGTCGCAGGGGTAGACGGTGTTCGCCGGCTGGGTGGTGTCGGCACCCCAGACGTCGGAGACCAGCAGGTGGTAGGTCGCGTGGTAGGGCGCCGCGGTGACCCGGCGGGCCTGGGACAGCGCCGAGTTGATCCGTATCCGGTAGCCGGATCCCGCGGTGTAGCCGTCGCCGAGCCAGCCGCCGCCGGCGATCCGGGCGCCGCCGCCGCGGAAGAGCGCGGGCTTGAGCGGCTGGAGCAGGCTGTCGGCGGGCGCGGAGCCGTCCTGGCTGAGGCCGTAGAGGAAGCCGGAGCCGACCGCGGTGGGGGCTGCGCCCTGGGTTGCCAGGTCGATGGTGACCTCGGAGTCCGCGGCTGCCGCGGGCACCGGGCTGAGGGCCGCCGCGGCCAGGGCGGCGGCGCCGAGCGCGGCGAGCACGGGCAGCGTCCGGGGGCGCCGTCCGTGGCGTGCGGCGGACTTCCCTGTCGTGGTGCGTTTCATCGTGTCTCCCTGAGGGGGGTGAAGGGATCGGCGTGGTCGCGGAGGAAGAGCGGGACGGTGTCCAGCGGGGCGGCGGCGGTCACCCACCGCCCGCCCCGGTGGACGGTGCCGGCGGCGAGGTCCTTCCATTCGGCGCCGGCCGGCAGGTAGACCCGGCGCTCGGTGGCGCCCGGCCGCAGGACCGGGGCCACCAGCAGGTCCCGGCCGCACAGGAACTGGTCGTCGATGTCCCAGCCGGCCGCGTCGGCGGGGAATTCCAGCAGCAGCGGGCGGATCAGCGGCAGCCCGTCGGCGCGGCCGGCCGCGAGCTGCTCGTGCAGGTACGGGCGCAGGCGTTCGCGCAGGTGCAGGGCGGCGGTCATGGCGGCCTGCGCCCGCTCGCCGTACGACCAGATCTCGTTGGGGCCGCCGCCGACGCCGATCGGGCCGTGGAAGACCCGCGGTTCGCGGTGGCCGTGCAGCCGCAGCAGCGGGCAGAAGGCGGCGAACTGGAACCAGCGGACCATCAGTTCGCGGTAGTGATCGTCGTCCGGGTCGCCGCCGTGGAAGCCGCCGATGTCGGTGGTCCACCACGGGATGCCGCTCAGGGCGACGTTGAGGCCGGCGCGTATCGAGTCGGCGAGCGCGTCGAAGGTCGCGGGGATGTCGCCCGACCACAGGGCGGCGCCGTAGCGCTGCGATCCGGCCCAGGCAGATCTGACCAGCGACAGCACCTCGGTCTCGCCCTGCGCGGTGAGGTGTTCGTGGATGCCGCGGGCGTGCTCGCGCGGGTAGAGGTTGGCGACCTCGGAGCCGCTGCCCGCCGCGTAGTCGAGGTTGTGCGGGTGTCCCGGGCGCATCTCGGGCTCGCAGGCGTCCAGCCAGAAGGCGCGGATGCCCAGTTTGTAGTAGTTCTCCTGGAGGCGGTCCCACAGGGCGGCCCTGGCCGCCGGGTCGGTGGCGTCGTAGAAGGCGACGCCGATGCCCTCGGGCGCCTCCTCGGTGTCGGGCCAGTCGGCGTGCACGGTCGCCCCGCTGTAGGTGGCCACCAGCTGTCCGGCGTCGCGGAGCGCGGCGTAGCCCTCGGACAGCGGGCTCACCGAGGGCCAGACCGAGACCGCCACCTCGACGCCCAGCGCGCGCAGTTCGCCGACCATGCCGCGCGGGTCGGGCCAGTCGCGGCGGTCGAAGTCCCAGTCGCCGAGGTTGCGCCAGTGCAGGTAGTCGATGACGATCACCGACAGCGGCAGGCCGCGTCGGGCGTACTCGTGGGCCACGTCGAGGACTTCGGCCTGGTTGCGGTAGCGCAGCTTGCTCTGCCACAGGCCCGAGGCCCAGCGCGGGAAGGCCGGGGCGTGGCCTGTGGCGTCGGCGTAGTGGCCGAGGATGTCGGCGGGGGTGCGGCCGGCGGTGAGCCAGTAGTCGAGCTGCCTGGCCCGGTCGGCGACCCAGCGGGTGCCGTTCACGGCGAATTCCACCCGGCCGACGGCGGGGCTGTTCCACAGGAAGCCGTAGCCGCGGCTGGAGACCGCGAAGGGGATGGACACCTCCCCGTTGCGCTGCTGGAGTTCGAGCACCGTGCCCTTCTGGTCGAAGCGGCCGTGGCCGTGCTGGCCCAGGCCGTGGATGCGCTCGCCGTCGTAGGCGGCGAAGCGCTGCTCGATACGGTGCAGGCCGCCGCCGGCCGACTCGAAGTGCCGGGCGCCGGGCCACCAGAAGTGCGGCGGCTCCTCGCGCAGCAGTTCCTCGCCGGTGTCGGTGCGGGTCGCGGTGACCAGACCGTCGGCGGCGCCGACGGTGATCCGCAGCAGCCCGTTGGTGAGGGCGGCGTGGGTGTCGTGGATCTCCACGGCGGCGTCCGCGGCTGTCGCGGCCCCGGGGTCGAGCGCGCCGGGCAGGCCGACGGCGACCCGGTGGACGCCGGCCCGCACCCGGACGCTGTCGGGACCCCACGGCTGGATCTCCAGCACGTGGTGGCCGTGTCGCCACCGCAGGAGGTTCGGGAGCTGGGTGAAGGCGGACGGCAAGGTCTTTCTCCTCGGTTCGTGGTACGGACGTACGGGCGCGCGGCCGGCGGTGGCCGGTCAGTCCTTGACCGCGCCGCTGGTGACACCGGCGGCGACGTAGCGCTGTGCGACGACGAGCAGCACGGCCGCGGGCAGGGACGCGATGATCCCGGTGGCCATCACGCTGTTCCAGTCGCTCAGGTGCGCGCCGATGAAGCGGTAGATGCCGACGGTGACCGGCGCCCGGTCGTCCCTGGTGGTCAGGGTGACCGCGAAGAGGAAGTCGGCCCAGGCGAAGAGGAACGAGAACAGGCTCGCGGTGACCACGGCGTTCCGGCTGACCGGCAGGATCACCGACAGCAGGGTGTGCAGCCTCGACGCCCCGTCGAGCACCGCGGCCTCGCTCAGCTCGGCCGGCACCCCGCGCATCGCCGCCTGGAGGACCAGCACCGCGAACGGCACGCACAGCGTCGAGTCGGCGAGGATCAGGGCCAGCGGCGAGTCGAGCAGGTGCAGCTTGCCGGCCGCGGTGTAGAAGGAGTTGGCCATCACCACGCCGGGGATCATCTGGGCGATCAGGAAGGCGAAGGTCAGCAGCCGCCCGCCGGGAGCCCGCAGCTGGGCCAGCCCGTAGGCGGCGGGCACCGCGATCAGCAGCACCAGTACGACGGTGCCGGCCGACACGCCGAGGCTGACCAGCAGGTGGCTGCCCTGGCTGGACAGCGCCCTGCGGTAGCCCTGGAGGGTGCCGTGCAGCGGGATCCAGGTCGGCGAGCTCTTGACCAGGTCGGCGGACGGCAGCAGCGAGGCGTCCAGCATCCAGTACAGCGGGAAGAGCATCACCGCGAGGATCAGCAGCGCGACCGCGGTGTACGCTCCCCCGGCTCCTCGCCCGCCGCCGCGCGGGGCGGTGGTCCGGCCGGTCCGCCGGTTCGCCGCGGCCCTCATCGGCCGGCCTGCCGCTGCTCGCGGGTGGCACGCAGATAGACCACGGCGAAGACCACCGCGACCACGATGAGCAGATTGCCCACGGCCGCACCGCGGCCGAACTCCAGCTGCTGGAAGGACAGGTTGTACGCGAAGGTGGTCAGCGTCTGCGAGGAGCCCGCGGGACCGCCCTGGGTGAGGATCATGATCACGTCGAAGACCTTGAGGGTGTAGATCAGGCCGAGGGTGAGCACCACGGCGGTGACCGGCCGCAGCAGCGGCAGGGTGATGTGCCGGAAGCGCTGCCATCCGCCCGCGCCGTCCAGCGCCGCGGCCTCGTACAGCTCGCCGGGGATGCTCTGCAGACCGCCGTAGAGGATGACCATGTTGAACGGGATGCCGACCCAGATGTTGACCAGCGTCACGGCGGTCAGCGCGTCATGGGTGCTGGCCAGCCAGGGCACCGGGCGGCCGATCAGGTGGAGTTGCAGCAGGGCGTGGTTGAGCACTCCCGAGTCGGTGTCGAGGATCCACCGCCAGGCGGTGCCCGACACCACCAGGGGCAGCAGCCACGGCACCAGCAGCAGCGAGCGCAGCGGGCCGCCGAGCGGGAACCTCCGGTTGAAGAACACCGCGAGCGCCAGCCCGAGGGCGAACTGGAAGACCAGCGAACCGGCGGTGAAGACAACGGTGTTGAGCACCGTGCGGCCGAAGTGGCTGTCGTGGAAGACCTTGCTGTAGTTGTCCCAGCCGACGTAGGGCGCCACACCGGTGTAGAACGACGAGACGGTGTAGTCCTGGAAGCCCATGCGGATGCTGCTGGCCAGGGGGTAGAGGTAGAAGCCGGCGACGTAGAGCCACGCGGGGGCCACGAAGGCGACGGCCGCCCAGCGGGCTCGCGCGGGTCCGCGGCTGCGCCCGCCGGGTGCGGCGGCGGCCGCGGTCACCGCGGCCGGCCTGCCCTGAACGGTGGTGGACATGGTGCGCTTCCCGTCTGGTACGTGATCGGGGTCGGGGCCGCGGTCAGTTCCGCGCCGCGCTCTGGGCCTGGGACAGCGCCTTCTCGGGGCTGGTGCCGCCGGCCAGTGCCGCCTGGATGGCGTCGGCGAGGGCCTGGCTGACCTTGGGGTAGCCGGTGCCCAGCTCGCTGGTCCTGGCCTTCGCGGTGCCGACCTCCTGCACGAAGGCGTCCAGCTGCCGGTCACTGGCGGCCAGTTGCGCGGCGGCCCGCTGATTGCTCGGGATGTAGCCGGCGTCCTTGGACCATGTGGCGCTCTCGTCGTGGCCGAGCAGGCACTTGACCACGGTGACGGCCTTGGCCTCGCGGGCGGCATTGCTGTGCCCGACGGTCCAGACCTCGCCGCCCAGCGGGGTGACGGGCTTGGCGCCGGGGCCGGGGATCGGGATGGGGACGACGCCGAAGTGCAGCTTCTTGTCGGCGTTCAGGGTCGGCAGCTGCCAGGGGCCGTTGACCATCATCGCGGCGTTCCCCGCCATGAACTGGTCGTTGACGTCGGCCTGGGTCCAGGTCACCACGGACTTGGACGCGGAACCCGAGCCGACCAGGTCCTTCCACAAGGTGAGCGCCTGTACCGCCTGCGGGGAGTCCAGCGCTTTCAGGCTCGCGCCCGCGGTCCAGAAGAACGGCTCGAACTGGAAGGTGCCCTCCTCGGTGCCGACCGCGCTGAAGGCCACGCCGTGGCGGGAGCCGTGGGTCAGCTTCCTGGCGTCAGCGGTCAGCTCGTCCCAGGTGGTGGGCGGCTTGAGGCCCGCCTGGGTGAACAGGTCGGTGTTGTAGTAGAGCGCCAGGCCGTTGACGCCGGGCGCTATGCCGTACGTCTGGCCCTGGTACTGCCCGGCCTGCACGATCGACGGGTAGAGGCCGTCGGTGCTCAGCCCGGCCTTGGACAGCGACACCAGGCCGCCGGTGGCAGCGAGCTGCTGCAGGTCGGGGTTGTCGATCAGGGCCAGGTCGGGCAGGGTGCGGGCGGACGCCTGCTGGAGCAGCTTCGGCATGAACTGGGCGCGCGGCACCTGCTGGTGCTTGATCTTCACCCCGGTCCTGGCGGCGCACTCGCCGAGGATCTGCGGCAGCTGGGTGTTCTGCGGCGCCGCGTCGTAGTAGTCGATCTCGGTGAGGGTGTCCGGCGCGCCGGCGGAACCGCCGGAGCCCGAGCCGGTGCCGCAGGCGGCCAGCGTGAGCGCCCCGGCGGCGGCGAGTGCGGCCAGCGTGCCGGGTCTTGCGGCCGGGCGGAGCAGGCGGGACGTACGAAGCAAGCGGCTCATGATGACGTGCCTTTCACGGTTCGGTACTGAGCTGTGGTCAAGGAGCCCGGCGGCGGCGGGTACTGAGGAGCTGCGGTGACAGTTGCGCCGCCGGGCATTCGAATCAATTCGACAGTGGCGACGGAGCGGCCCGGCTCGCGCCGTGGACCGGGCCCGCCCGACGCCCGTTCAGGTACGGCCCCGCCGGGGGCCGTCGCCGGCGAAGCCGCGCCGCGGCCCGGTGCTCGCCCGGATCTTCAGGGTCGGCGCCAGCAGCGTCTCGGCCGGCAGCTCCTCCCCCTCGATCCGCCGGGCGAGGCTGCGGACCGCGGCCCTGGCCAGTTCTTCCGCGGGCAGCGACACCGAGGTCAGCGGCGGATCGCACCGCTCGGCCTCGTCGTCGGGGCAGATCGCGATGAGCGAGATGTCGTCGGGCACCCGGTGGCCGAGCCCGGCCAGCCGGTCCCTGACCAGCGGCAGGACCCGCTCGTTGTAGACGATCAGCGCGGTCAGTCCCGGCTGCCTGGCCAGCAGGTCGTCCAGCGCGCTGACCACCCCGGCGGGCGTCGGGTCGCAGGCCGCCCACACGGTGCGCTGACCGCGGGACTCCAGCGCGGCCAGTACGGATTCCCTGGCGTGCACGGCGTAGGCGACGTCCCGGCCGAACGCCTCGGGCGGCTGCCCGAGGTAGCCGACCTCGGTGTGGCCCGAGTCGTGCAGGTGGTCCGCGCACGCCCTGGCGGCCAGCGCGAAGTCGAAGTCCACCCGGGGCAGCCCGTGCGGCTCATCGGGGGTGCCGACCAGCACCGCGGGGCACTTGAGCCGGGTGAGCAGCGGAATCCGCGGATCGTGCCGCTGCACCTCCATCAGCATCACCCCGTCGACCAGGGCGCTGGCGACCGCGTCCCTGATCGCCGCCTCCCCGTCGTCGTCGGTGAGCATCAGCACCTTCAGGCCGCTGTCCTGGGCGGCGGTCAGGGCCGCCCAGACGTACGGCATCTGCACCTGGTTGTGCGGGCCGTGCACCATCGGCAGCGCCATGGCGATCACTCCGGTGCGGCGGGTACGGATCGACCGCGCCCCGGCGTGCGGCCGGAAGCCGAGGGCCGCGATGCTGCCCTCGACCCGCTTGATGGTCTCCGGCGAGATGGTGCGGTTGCCGCTGAGCACATACGACACCGTGCTGCGCGACACACCCGCGTGCCGCGCGACATCCGCAATCGTCACCGTCATTGACCGACCCCGTCGTCACCGTTGAACCGCCGAGCTGTGGAGCTGTTGTAGCACCGAGCCGCCGGGCTGCCGGACCGCCGACTGCCCCGCCCCGCCTCGCCTCGCTGAGGTGTTGGGCCGCCGGACCGCCGGACATCGCACTGTCGAACTGATTCGACGGGCTCGAATGGCCGTGAAACTAACACGCCCGCAGGGCGCCCACAAGGGATCGCGCACAACAGCCAGGACCGGCGGTATTCCGCCGCCGGTCCTGGTGCACCACCGCTGCCGGGGGTCAGGCGCCGCTGGTGGCCGAGGTCGACTCGGGAGGCGCGGTCTGCGACAGCGGGGTCGCGATGTCCTCCAACGACCTGCCCGCCGCCTTGACCGCGAGGAAGGCCGCGACGATACCGGCCGCGCACATCAGCGACGCGCCGATCACGAAGGCGGTCACGGTGTCGCCGACCACGCCCGACTTGGTCAGGTCCGCGAAGACCAGCGGGCCGCTGATGCCGCCCGCGGCGGTTCCTATGGCGTAGAAGAACGCGATGGCCATCGCCCGGGTCTCCATCGGGAAGATCTCCGAGACGGTCAGATACGCGCTGCTCGCTCCGGCGGAGGCGAAGAACAGCACCGCGCACCAGCAGGCCGTCATCGTCGTGGCGTCCAGCGAACCGCGGTTGAACAGCCACGCGGTGCCGAAGAGCAGCAGGCCCGACAGCAGATAGGTGGACGAGATCATGATGCGCCGGCCCACAGTGTCGAAGAGCCTGCCGAGCAGCAGCGGGCCCATGAAGTTGCCCGCCGCGATCACCGCGAAGTAATAGCCGGTCTTCCCGGTCGACACGTCGAAGAACGTGGTCAGGATGTTGCCGAAGCCGAAGGTGATGGCGTTGTAGAGGAACGCCTGGCCGATGAAGAGCGACAGGCTCAGCACCGCACGCCGGGGATAGCGCGTGAAGACCGTTCTGGCGATGAGGCCGAAGCCGACACTGGCCCGCTGGTGAATGGTGATCTTCGTCTTCGGGCTGGGCAGCTTCTCCTGCTTCTCCTCCTCGATCTCCTTCTCCACCGAGCCGACCAGCTCGTTCGCCTCGTCGCCGTGGCCGTGGATGAACTGCCAGCGCGGGCTCTCCGGCACATGGCGGCGGACCAGCATGATCACCAGGCCGAGCACCACGCCGAGGGCGAAGGTGAGCCGCCAGCCGACGTCCTGGGGGAAGATACTGGTATTGAGCGCCACGATCGAGAGCAGCGAGCCGCCGATCGCGCCCAGCCAGTAGCTGCCGTTGATGATCAGGTCGACGCGGCCGCGGAAGCGGGACGGGATCAGCTCGTCGATGGCGGAGTTGATGGCCGCGTATTCACCGCCGATACCGAAGCCGGTCAGGAAGCGGAAGGTGAAGAACCACCAGGGCTGGAAGGACAGCGCGGTCATCGCGGTGGCGCTCAGGTACACCGCGAGGGTGATCATGAAGAGCTTCTTGCGGCCGTAGCGGTCGGTCAGCCAGCCGAAGAACAGCGCGCCCGTGCAGGCGCCCGCCACGTAGAGCGCGGCGGCGATACCGGTGATCTGGGCGGCGGTGACGGCCAGGCCGCTGCCGTCCTCGGCGATCCGCCCGGCGATGTTGCCGACGGTCGTCACTTCCAGACCGTCGAGGATCCACACCGTGCCGAGCCCGATCACGATCATCCAGTGCCATCTCGACCATGGCAGTCGGTCCAGGCGTGCGGGCACATCAGTGGTGATGGTGTCGCCGGCCGCCGCAGCGGGTCCGGCCGCGGATCCGGCCATCGAAGATCACCTCCATCTCGCAGTGTCACATCGGTCGGCGCTTCCCGCGCGGCTGCCACGCCCGGCATGTCCTGCCGGGCACGATGGTGCGTCAGACCCGCCGTCCCTCGGCGGGTACGTATGTCCCGTACGCCCGTGGGTACGCCCACCGGGAGCCGTCCATGTGCAGCCCCGCGCCCCGCGGGAGAACTCCGGAGAATCTGCCGCGCGGTGTACATCCGGGTGCTTCCCGATCGTCGTAGGGGTGACCGGGGAAAACCCGGCAAGGACACAGACGAGGAGACGCGCCATGAAGTACCTGCTGCTGATCTGCAGTGAGACCGCCGACGGCTTCCCCGACGCCGCGCCCGGGGACCTGGACGCCGAGCCGTGGGTCGAGGAGATGACCCGCAGGGGCGTACGGCTGGACGGCAGCAGGACCCGTCCGGCGGAGGACGCCACGACCGTACGGGTCAGGAACGGGGCCCAGCTGCTCACCGACGGGCCGTACGCCGAGACCAAGGAGCAGATGGCCGGCTTCGACATCATCGACTGCGCCGACCTGGACGAGGCCGTCGAGATCGCGGCCAAGCACCCGGTCGCGAAGTTCGGCATGGTCGAGGTGCGGCCGTTCTGGACGGAGTGAGCCGCCGGTGCGCGACGCGGTGAAGGAAGCCGTCGCCACGGCCTGGTCCCAGGAGTGGGGCCGGGTCGTGGCGGCGGTGATCCGGCAGACCGGGGACTGGGACCTGGCAGAGGAGTGCGCGCAGGACGCCTTCGAGCGGGCACTCGAACGCTGGCCGCGGGACGGCGTGCCGCGCCGCCCCGGCGCCTGGCTGACCACCACGGCACGCAACCGGGCGCTCGACCGGCTGCGCAGGGCCGCCAACGAGAGCGTCAAGCTGCGCGAGGCGGCCCGGCTCGCCCCCGAGCCGCCGGACGCCGCGCCGCCGGACGAGGTGCTGCCCGATGACCGGCTGCGGCTGATCTTCACCTGCTGCCACCCGGCGCTCCCGCTGCCCGCGCAGGTCGCGCTGACGCTGCGCACCCTGACCGGGCTGAGCACCGCCGAGATCGCCCGCGCCTTCCTGGTGGCCGAGGGCACGATGGCGCAGCGGCTGACCCGGGCCAAGAACAAGATCGGGAACGCCGGCATCCCCTTCCGGGTGCCGCCGCCCGAACTGCTGCCCGAGCGCACCACGGCGGTGCTCGCCGTCCTCTACCTGCTCTTCAACGCCGGTTACGCGCCGGGGGCCGCGGGCCCCGACCAGCGCCGGGTCACCGCGGAGGCGATCCGGCTGGCCCGGCTGCTGGCGGAGTTGCTGCCCGGCGAGCCGGAGGCGGCCGGGCTGCTGGCGCTGATGCTGCTGCACGACGCGCGGTACGCGGCCAGGACCGACGCGGCCGGCGATCTGGTGCCGCTGGAGGCGCAGGACCGCAGCCGCTGGGACCGGCGCGGTATCGCCGAGGGCACCGCCGTCCTGGAGGCGGCGCTCACCGCCCGGCGCCCCGGCCCTTACCAGGTGCAGGCCGCGATCGCGGCCTGCCACACGCAGGCCGCCGACGCGGCGGACACCGACTGGCCGCAGATCGCGCTGCTGTACGGCGAGTTGGCACGCATGGCGCCGGGTCCTGTGGTGGAGCTGAACCGGGCGGTGGCGGTCGCGATGGCGGAAGGCCCGCGGACCGGGCTCGCCCTGGTCGACGCGCTCGCCGAGGCCGGCGAGCTGTCCGGCTACCACCTGCTCCCCGCCACCCGGGCCGACCTGCTGCGGCGCCTCGACCGCCCCCGGGAAGCGGAGTCCGCCTACCGCGAGGCCCTGTCCCTGGCGCCGACCGAGGCGGAGCGCCGCTACCTGGCTCGCCGCCTGGCCGAGGTCTCCCACCCCTGACCCTCGCGGGTCCGGCGCCCCCGGGGGGGATGGGTGCCACCTGCGGCGCCGTTCACGCCTGCGGTGCGTTTCGGCTGAGCGCGCCGTTCCCCGCGCCCCTTGGCGGTGCCGGCTTCCGCGGAGGGCAAGCCATCAGGGGCGCGGGGAACGGCGCGGCCACCCACGACGGAGGTGAGGCCGCATCGCCACCGCAAGGGGCAACCCCGTGGGGCGCCGGGAACGGCGCGGCCAGCCACGACGCGCCGCACGTGCGAACCGCCACCGCAAGGGGCAGCCCCATGAGGCCGCGGAGAACGGCGCGCCGGGCCATGGCGCGCCGTCAAACCGCCAACCGCGGCGGAGCCGCTATGTGCAGGGGACCCCGTTGACGGCGAAGCCGCTCGGCGCCGCGTTGCTCGCGGTGTACGTGCCCGTGAAGCCGGGATCCACCGTGCCGCCCGGCGCGATCGTCGGGGCGTACGACGGATTGGTCACCGTGACCTTCTGACCGCTCTGGGCGAACGTCCCGTTCCAGCCGCTGCCGACCTTCTGGTCGCCGCCGAAAGTGAAGGTCAGCGTCCAGCCGTTGAGCGCCGCACTGCCGGTGTTCGTGACCAGGACGTCCGCCTGGAAGCCGCCCGACCAGGCGTTGGTCACCTTGTAGACGGCCGTGCAGGCGGCACCGCCGCCTGGCGGCGTCGTGCCGGTCGTCGTGATCACCGAGACCGCGGCCGACGCCGCGGACACGCTGCCCGCCGTGTCGACCGCCTTCACGGTGAAGGCGTACGCCGTGCCCGCCGTCAGCCCGCTCACGACGAGGCTGGTGGCGGTGGTGGTCCCGGCGAGTACGGGTCCCGTGCCCCGGTTCGCGTACACCTGGTAGCCGGCCAGCGGCAGGCTGCCAGGCGTGGCGGCCGGCCAGGTCAGGGTGACCGAGGTGCCGGTGACCGCCGACGCCGTGGGGGTGCCGGGAGCGCCCGGCGGGGTCGCCGGCGGGTCGGTGGTGCCCGAGCCGCTGGGCGCGGTGCCCCACACCGCGCCGGAGCCGTCGTAGAGGACCATGTCGTTGACGGTGACCGGGGTGGAGCCCGGCACCGTGGACACGCCCTGGTAGGACCAGTCCCGGGTCGGGTCGTGCGGCCCGGGGAAGGTCAGCCGGAACTGCACCTCGCGGTGGAACTGCGACTGCCCGGCGGGGGCGATGTCCTGGCCCTCGCAACTGACCGTCACGTAGTAGACGTTGCCGGACAGCAGCGTCGGACCGGTCGGTGCCAGGCACTGGTTGTAGGCCGAGGTCACGGTGACCTGCGAGGGGCTGGTGCCGGCGTCGAGGGTGAAGTAGTAGCGGAAGCTGCCGTGGGTGAGGTGACGGGCCGGCCAGCCCGACTTGTTGACCACCTGCGCCTTGATCTCGTAGAAGTTCGTGCCCGCCGCGTTGACCGAGGCCTGGAGGAATTCCTCGGGGCCGTCCGGGGTCTCCTTCGGCGGGAAGTTCGCCAGCGGTGTGCCGCCGTAGTCGTCGGTGAGGGCGGCGAGCGCGCCGGAGAAGCCCGCGTTGTAGTCCAGCGCGCCTTCGGTCTCACCGTAGTTGGAGCGCTCGTCGGAGAAGCCGTCGTCCGCGGAGCCGGGGCCGCCGACCAGCAGGCCGTAGTCGAGGTGCCGGGTCGCGGCGGGCTCGGTCATCGACTGCGACCAGGAGCCGTGCGCGGCCCTGCTGTGCGGATTCTGGGGCCACTTGGTGTTCTTGCCCGAGTTGGTGAAGCCGATCTCGTAGCTCTCCTTGGCCGGGTTGTCGCCGAGGACGTAGTCGATCTGCCGCGCGCCGAAGTCGTGGTAGGTCTGCGCCTTGGCGGCGTCCTTGCCCTGCGAGCCCAGCCAGTCGGCGAACTGCAATGCCACGTACGCGGTGTTGGACGAGTAGCGCAGGGAGCCCCAGGTGTCGAGGAAGGCCTCGCCGCCGGGCGAGTAGGCCACCTTCTGGCCGTTCACCCCGGTGGTCCACCAGTCGAGCCAGCGCTCGGCGTCGCCGACGTAGGTCTGCTTGCCGGTGAGTTCGGCGAGCAGCACGTAGTCGCCGTAGGACTTGTCGTCCCAGGCGAGCGTCCAGTTGTACTCGGGCGTCGTGGTCTGCTGCATCTTGGGCAGCTGGGTGTAGTACGTCTCCGCCTTGGCCAGATACGTGCTGTCGCCGGTGGCGCGGTAGAGCCACAGCGCGCCCCACACCAGCTCGTCCCAGTAGCCGCTCCACGAGTTGTAGTAGCCCTGGGCTGCGGTGATGCACTTGTCGTACGTGCCGCGGTAGGTGTCGGCGAAGGTGTAGAGCTGCTTGGCGTTGGTCAGCAGGGTGGCGGAGTACGCGGGGTCGCTCGCCTTGAAGACCATGGACGAGGAGGCGAGTGCCGCGGCGGCCTCACCCGCCAGGTCGGAGCCCGGGCAGGAGGCGTCGATCTTGAAGGAGGGCCGCGGTTCCGGGTTGGCCTCGGGCGGACCCCAGAAGGAGTGGTCGCTGCCGCCGTCACCCACCTGGCCGTAGAGCACGTTGGCGGACGGGTGCGCCTTGAGGAGCCAGTCGTCGCCCCAGCGCAGATTCCGCAGCAGATAGCTGCTCTGGCCGCTCTTGGTGTAGCCGGCGGCCTCGTCGATGCCGCCCCAGCCGAGCATCGTCATCGAGAAGGCCATCGGGAAGCCGAACTTCACCTCGTCCCCGGCGTCGTGGTAGCCGCCGGTCAGGTCGATCCCGGCGTCGGCGCCGTCGGTGAGGTCGGAGTCGCCGCGCCAGGAGACGCGGTTGTCGGCCGGCAGCTTGCCGGAGCGCTGCGACTCGTAGAAGAGCATCGAGTCCTGGAGCGCCTCGGCGTAGTTGTAGCCGCCGGCCGCGGCGGGTGCGGCGGCCGGGGTGGCGGCGCGGGCCGCGGGGGCGCCCGCGGTGGCCGCCATCACCAGGGGCAGCAGGGCGGCGACCGCGGTCACCGCCGCGGCCCGGACGCGGCGGACGGCCCGCGCGGGCGGTGTTCGGAATATGGGCACGCGTCCTCCTGGGAGGGCGATGGTCGTGGTGGGGGGACCGCGCCCGCAGGCGGACGGTCGGCCCACCGGGACCCGGTGTCCGCCCGCCCGCCCATGGGAGCGCTCCCACATGCTCACCCCAGGCCATGCGCAGCGTCAAGCACCGTGCGTAGGGCGGTGGGTACGGCTCGCGCACGCGTCACGTACCGGCTCACGCGCGGGCCGGCTCCGAGGTGCGCGACAGGGCCGACAGGGGGCATCCTGATGCACTCACGAGGGTTTCTTTTCTTCACATGAGATGACTGGTGTCTCGGGTGGCAGGAAGAAAGAGAGACACAACCGCTGTTTCCGGCCCTTCCCGGACGACCGATGAGGTGTGAGGTCCCGCCGTGCGCCAGCCGACCCGTTCCCCCGCCGCCCCGCGACCGTATCGCGCGCAGTCCCGTACCGGATCGCGCGGTGGCCCCCGCGGCGTCCGCGGCGCCGGGCTCGTGCTCGGCCTGCTGGCGACCGCCACCGCGGGCCTGACCGCGTGCGGTGACGACAGCTCGACGTCCTCGGGCAGCAGCAGCTCCGCGGTCGCCCCCCGCTCCTCCGCCGCGACCACCCCCGGTACGCCCACCGGCACCACCGCGTCGGCCTCCCCCACCGCCTCGCACGCGACGGCCGCGCCGCCGGCCACCAAGCCGGCCAGCGCCACGCCGGCCAGCTGCGTGGACCGGGCGGCTGCCGGAATGAGCCAGGCCCAGCGGGTCGGCCAGCTGTTCATGAGCGCGGTCAGCACCTCCGGCATGACGGGCGCCCAGTCCGCCGCGATCACCGGCGGCCGGGTGGGCTCGGTCTTCCTGATGGGCCATTCGACCGCGGGCACCGCCGCGATCAAGAGGGTCACCGACCAGGTGAGGAAGCTGGCGCCCTCGGTGAAGGGCGCCACGGTCAGGATGCTGATCTCCACCGACCAGGAGGGCGGCCAGGTCCAGGTGCTCGGCGGTCCCGGCTTCAGCACCATCCCGACGGCGGTCCAGCAGGGGCGTTTGTCCGCGGGCACCCTGCAGAAGGACGCGAAGACCTGGGGACAGCAGCTGAAGGCCGCAGGCGTGACGATGAACCTCGCGCCGGTCGCCGACACCGTCCCGCCGAGCCTGGTGAACGTCAACGCCCCCATCGGCAAATTGCAGCGGGAGTACGGCACCAGCCCCTCGACGGTGGCCACCCACAGCACCGCCTTCCTGCGCGGCATGCTCCAGGCCGGCGTCATCCCCACCGCCAAGCACTTCCCCGGCCTCGGCCGGGTGACCGGCAACACCGACTTCAGCGCCGGTGTCACCGACTCCACGACCACCCGTACCGACCCGTATCTGGAGCCGTTCCGCAGCGCGATCAAGGCGGGAACACCCTTTGTGATGGTGTCCTCCGCGATCTACTCCCGGATCGACCCCGGCACCCAGGCGGCCTTCTCCTCCGCGGTGATGCGCGACCTGCTGCGCAACTCGCTCGGCTTCAAGGGCGCGATCATCTCCGACGACCTCGGCGCGGCGGCAGCGGTCAGCGACCACACGCCCGCCCAGCGGGCGGTGGACTTCCTCAAGGCGGGCGGCAATGTGGTGCTCACCGTCAAGCCGAGCGACATCGCGCCGATGACCGCCGCGGTACTCAGCCGGATGCCCCAGGACGCGGCCCTGCGCAGCGCGGTGACCGACAGCCTGCGGCGGGTGCTGACCGCCAAGCACAACGCGGGGCTGCTGACCTGCTGAGCCGGGCTCAGTCAGTTCGGTCCGCAACTCCTTCTCCAGGGCGCGGATCTGCCGGCTCAGCGCGGGCTGGGCGATGAGCAGGTCCTCGGCGGCGCGGCTGAAGCGCAGGTGTTCCGCGACGGCGACGAAGCAGCGCAGCTTGCGCAGGTCGAGATCCATTGCGGCCACCGTATCGGGGGTCGGGACGGGTGGCTCGCGGGTTCAGGAGTCGCGTATTCGCCGTGGCCGTCGGGCGATCGGCCCCGGCCCCGGCCCCGGTCACCTTCGGCAGAGCTGAGCGTCAGGCCGGCGGCCGGGTGAGTTTGGCTGCCACGGCGTCGAGGACCCAGTCCAGGCCGGTCGCGAAGGATGCCTCGGCGTCCACGTCCGTACCGTCGTACACGGCCTTGGCCAGTGCAGGGAACCGGCCGGTGGCCAGCATCCTCGTCACATGCGGGCCGGAGGCGCGCTGCCAGTCGTGCTTGGACAGGCCCGTGGCGCGCTCGGCCCGCACGTTCGCGATCTCGCGCCTGATCGCGCCGGTGAAGTAGGCGCTGACCGTCTCCACAGCGCGCATGGCGGTGTCGATGTCGGCGAGGCCTTCGAGGGCGGCCAGCGTGGCCTCGGCCACGGCGAGGCTGTTGGGGCCCAGGGCCGGGCGCCCGCCGAGCAGGTCGGCCAGCCATTCGTGGCGGAGGGCGGCCTGCCTGGTGCGGAGGGCGAGGACGCGCAGCGCCTCCCGCCAGTCGCCGGGCCGCTCCTCGGGGAGGATCTCGGCCTGAACCTCGTCCACCATGAGGTCGAACAGCTCCTGTTTGGTGGAGATGTATCCGTACAGCCGCATCGGGCCGGCGTTCAGCCGGGCGGCGACCTTGCGCAGCGACACCGCCTCCAGACCGCCCTGGTCGGCCAGCGCGATGGCGGCGGCGACGATCCGCTCCTGATCGAGCGGCACGGGGCGAGCCGGCGGCTCCGGCCGGTCCCACACAGTCATGTGTCACACCGTTCTGTTGCGATGCATTGCGATGGGGAAATACAGTGTATCGCCATGAGACACCGTATCGCCGTGGTCGGAGGCGGCCCTGCCGGCCTTGCCTTCGCCCGCGTCCTGCACCGCCACGGCTGCCCTGTCGCCGTCCTCGAACGCGACCCCGCCCCCGACGCCCGTCCCCCGGGCGGCACGCTGGACCTGCACGAGGGGCTGGGCCAGCTCGCGCTGGACAAGGCGGGGCTGCTGGCGGAGTTCAAGGCGCTGGCCCGCCCCGAGGGGCAGGCCATGCGCATCCTGGACACGGACGGCAGCGTCCTGCGCGACTGGCGGCCCCGTCCGGATGACCGGGCCAATCCCGAGATCGACCGCGGCCAACTCCGTGACCTCCTGCTCGGCCCTCTCGCCGTCCAGTGGGGTCGGGGCGTGACGCGGGTGGTGCCGGAGACCCGGGACGGCGTAGTGGTCCATTTCGCCGACGGGCGGCAGGAGGCGTTCGACCTCGTGGTCGGCGCGGACGGCGCCTGGTCCCGGGTGCGCCCAGCGGTCTCACCGGTGACGCCGCACTACACCGGCATCACCTATGTCGAGACCTCCCTCGACGACGTCGACACCCGCCACCCCGGCCTCGCAGCTTTGATCGGCGACGGTTCCGTGGCTGTGTACGGCGTGAACCGGGCTCTCGTCGCCCAGCGCAACAGCGGCGGCCACGTCAAGGTGTACGCCCAGTTCCGCGCGCCGCTGGACTGGCACACGAACCTGGACCTGGCCGACGCCGAGGCCGTGCGATCGCACCTGCTGGCTCTGTTCGACGGCTGGACCGCTCCCGCCCTCGACCTCCTCCGCCGCGGCACCGCTTTCGTCCACCGCCCCCTCCACGTCCTGCCCGTGTCCCACACCTGGACCCATGTCCCCGGGGTGACGCTCCTGGGCGACGCCGCCCATCTGATGCCTCCGTTGGGGGCCGGCGCGAACCTCGCGATGCTGGAGGGCGCCGAACTCGCCGAGTCCATCGCCACCGGCCCCGCAGACCTGGACGAGGCCGTCCGCGCTTTCGAGGAACAGATGTGGGCACGGGCCGGCAGGTGGGCGGAGATGACGACGGCCGGTCTGGAACGCCTTGTGAGCCCGGACCCCGCCCAAGCCCTCGCGCTCTTCGACCAGGTCCAGCCGTCCTGACCGCCCGGCGCGAGAGCACCGGCACCACCGGCAGTCCGCCGCGGCTGGGAGTCCGCCAACCCCGCGGTCCCGCCTGTTCTTTCCCGGCCGCCGGGCGGGGCAGCGAGGACACGTCGGGGCGGCCCGGCATGGGCGGGTTCAGCCTCGGCGGCCACCTGGCTTTCTACGCGGCGAGCCAGGTGCCGCTGTCCGTTGCCGCGGTGGTCTACCCGGGCTGGCTGGACGTCGCCGGCACCGCGCTGAGCACGCCGGATCCGCTGCTCGACCTCGCCCGGGGATCGCCGAGCAGAGGCGCCGGGTGCTGGTTCTGGTCGGCGCGGACGATCATGTGGTCACGGCGGATCAGACCCGGCTGACCGCGCAGCGGCTCACCGCCGCGGGGGTGCCGCACGAGGTCGTGGTCTACCCGGCACCCCGCACGGGTTCCTCGCGGACGGGCGTGACACCTACCGCTCGGGCGCGGCGCGGGACGCGTGGCGCCGCCTCGCCCTGGCCCTGACCCCCGCTGACCCTCCCCGCGTATCGCGGTGCCGCACGCCCCCGGGCGAGTGCCAGTGGCGGTGCCGCCGCTTCTTCCCCCCGGCCGCGGTTGCCCGCGCAGTCCCCCACGCCCCCGAAAAACGCGCACCCTTTGCAGAAGAGGGCAAGCCATTCAGGGGCGCGGGCAACTGCGCGCCAAGCCGAAACGGCGGATCAGGCGCACCGCCCCGCCACGTGGCGATCACCCCGGGGCGCGGGGAACTGCGCGGCCAGTCGCAATGCAGCGGCACTGTGAACGCAAAAGGACGCGGCACCCTCCAGGGGTGCGGGAAACTGCGCGACAAGCCACCGCCGCGCGGATAGGCGAACCGCCACCGGACGCGGCAACTCCTCGGGGCGCGGGGAACAGCGCGGGGCCGGGGAAACCCCGGTTGGGGGTGACCGCAGGTGGCTGACGGGTGAACTGCGCAGGAATTGTGGATTCCCCGCGCCACCAAACCCCATGGCCCAGCCACGCAGTGCTTAGCATGAGCCGCGTTCCGATCCACTGCACCGACACTGGAGGCCCGGTGTGTCCGCCGAACCTGACGGCATGAACCCGCCGCACCCGCCCTCGCCCCGCCGGATCCGCCCCTCCCGCAGGGTGCTGGCCGCGGCAGCGGTGCTCACCGTCGCAACCGCGGTCACGGCCACCGTGATCGTCGCAGGATCGGGGAGCGGCTCCTCCCTGGCCAGCGCCGGCGACGCCAAGGACACAAACGGCGCGGCCGACGGGCTGCGCCACACCGCGGTCGAGGTCTCGACCGGCACCTGCGGCCGGGGCTGGAGCCGGCCGCAGGCCGGCACGCAGGTCTTCGACCTGCACAACGCGTCGAGCACGGCCTCGGAAGTGGACCTCACCGACCCGCGCACCGGCAGGATCTACGGCGAGGTGGAGGGACTGGCGCCGGGCACCACCCGGCCGATGACCGTCGACCTCGGCAGCGGCAGCTACGCCTTCAAGTGCCTCCAGGACGACGCCGACGCCGTGACGGGACCGACCGTCGTGGTGGCCGGCGCGCGGCCGCAGGGTCCCGCCGCCGCGCCGGTCGACCAGCACGACCTGATCCCGCCGACGCTGGCGTACCAGAAGTGGGTGGGGCAGCGGATCGGCGAACTGGCGGCCGGGACGGGGACGCTGAAGGCGGACATCGACCGCGGCGACCTGGCCGCGGCCCGCCGCGACTGGCTGACCGCGCATCTGGTCTACGAGCGGATGGGCGCGGCCTACGACACCTTCGGCGACGCGGACGCCGCGATCAACGGCACCGCGGCCCGTGCCCCCGGCGCGGTCGGGGATCCCGGCTTCGCGGGATTCCACCGGATCGAGTACGGGCTGTGGCACGGCGAGGCGGCGGCCTCGCTGCGTAAACCGGCCGCCGCGCTGGACAGCGCGGTGCGCACCCTGCGGGACGGCTGGCCGGAGCAGCGGATGGACCCGGCGGCGATGGGCCTGCGCGCCCACGAGATCGTCGAGAACGCCGAGCAGTTCGAGCTGACCGCCCGTACCGACTACGGCAGCGGCACGAACCTGGCCACCGCCCGCGCCGACCTCGACGGCAGCCGGGCGATCCTCGACGAGCTGCGCGGCCTGCTGGCGCCCCGGGACGCCGGGCTCGCGCGGCTCGACGCCGCGCTGGACCGCGCGCAGGCCGCGCTCGACGCCCAGCAGCGCGGCGGCGCCTGGACTCCGGTGGCCCGGCTCCCGCACGCCCAGCGCCAGCGGATCAACGCCGACTTCGGCGATCTGCTCGAACAACTCGCCCCGGTGGCGGCGATCTTCGAAGTGCGGAGGACGGCATGACCGGCACCCGGCACGGCGGCGACCTGCGCAGGCGCGGCTTTTTGCGCGGCGCGGCCCTGGGCGTGGGGGCGGTCGGCGCGGCGGCCGGCGGCGCCACCGCCCTGACCGGCTCGGCCGCGTCGGCGGCGGTCCCGTCCGCCGCTCCGGCCCCGTGCGGGGCCGGCTTCCACGGGGTGCACCAGGCGGGCATCACCGAGGACGTCCAGCTGTCCACCGCCTTCCTGTCCTTCGACGTCACCGCCGCCGACCGGCGGGAGCTGACCGAGCTGCTGCACACGGTGACCGACCGCGCGCGCTTCCTCACGTCGGGCGGCACGCCCGCCGCGCTCGGCATCACCGACTCGCCGTCGGACAGCGGCACGCTGGGCCCGCGCGTTCCGGGCGACGGGCTGGCGGTGACCGCGGGAGTGGGCGCGTCGCTCTTCGACGGGCGGTTCGGCCTCGCCGGCCGCAGACCGCTGCGGCTGGCGCAGATGCCCGCGTTCGACGACGACGACCTCGATCAGGCCTGGTGTCACGGCGATCTGAACCTCCAGCTCAGCGCGCCGCACGCGGACACCGTGCTGCACGCGCTGCGGGACATCGCCCGGCACACCAGGGGCGGGATGCAGGTGCGCTGGCGGATGGACGGTTTCACCAGCCCGCCGCGGCCCAGCGGCACACCGCGCAACCACATGGGCTTCAAGGACGGCACGGCCAACCCGGACGTCGCCGACCCGGCGGTCGCCGAGCAGCTGGTGTGGGTCGGCGCCGGGGCCGAGCCGGCCTGGACGGCGGGCGGGTCGTACCAGGTGGTCCGACTGATCCGGATGCTGGTCGAGTTCTGGGACCGGGTCTCGATCACCGAGCAGGAACGGATGTTCGGCCGCAACCGGGACACCGGCGCGCCGCTGGACGGCTCGCACGAGTTCGACACGCCGAAGTTCTCGCAGGATCCGACCGGTGACGTCATCCCGCTGGACAGCCATATCAGGCTGGCCAATCCGCGTACCGCGAAGACCGACAACTCCCGTCTGCTGCGCCGGGGTTACAACTACGACCGGGGAATGGACAGCAATGGGAACCTCGATATGGGGCTCATCTTCGTCTGTTATCAGCAGGACCTGGAGCGGCAGTTCGCGGCCGTGCAGCGGCGGCTCGCCGGGGAACCTCTGGTGGACTACATCTCGCCCTTCGGCGGCGGCTATTTCTTCGCGCTGCCGGGGGTGCGCGACCGTTCCGACTGGCTGGGGCGTGCCCTGCTCTCGTGAATGCGGCACGCGGTGGGCAAAGGGCGGGTCAAGAATTCACCTGGATTTACTGACCCGCTGTTCACCCGGGCGCCATCGAGGGGCCGTTGTCATGTCGCGGACCGACCGGACGATCGCGTTCGACGACGTGCACGAATACACGGCGGCACGCGTGAAGCGCCACTTAGCGGAGGCTGAGAAAGCATGAGCACCACAGGCGGTACCAGCAGGAGAAGGCAGGCGGGCTCGCGCGGGCGCCCGGCGCGCTGGGGGGCGTTCGCCGGAGCCGCGGCGCTCGTCCTGCTGGGCGGCACCGCACCGGCCTACGCCGACACGCACGGCCATTACGGCGGCAGCGGCAGCACCGCGACCCCGGTCAAGCACCTGGTCGTCATCTTCGACGAGAACATCTCGTTCGACCACTACTTCGGCAGCTACCCGGTCGCGGCCAACACCGACGGTACGAAGTTCACCGCGGCCAAGGACACGCCGAAGGACATCGACACCCTCAGCCACGCGGGGCTGCTCAAGAAGAACCCCAACCAGTACGCCCCCAAGCGGCTCGGCCCGGACCAGGCCGTGACCTGCGACCAGAACCACAACTACGGCCCCGAGCAGTACGCCGCCGACGGCGGCAAGGCCGACCAGTACGTGCAGAACACCGAGACCAGCACCTGCTCGGGCGGCCTGTTCGGCGAGCCCGGCCTGGTGATGGACTACTACGACGGCAACACCGTCTCGGGCCTGTGGAATTACGCCCAGCACTACTCGCTCGGCGACAATTCGTTCAGCACCACCTACGGCCCCTCGACCCCGGGCGCGCTCAACCTGATCTCCGGCCAGACGCACGGGGTGATCTCGGTCGATCCCGCGTCGGGCACCGAGAAGCCCAAGCAGACCGCGACGCCCGACCCGTACGCGGTCCTGTCGCCGGACGCCAAGGGCGTCGGCACGGTCGTCAACGACCCCGACCCGGCCTTCGACGACTGCTCGGACGCCAGCCACACCAGCAGCAACGCGCTGGCCGTGATGCAGGGCAGGAACGTCGGCGACCTGCTCAACAAGCAGGGCGTGACGTGGGGCTGGTTCCAGGGCGGCTTCCGTCCCTCCACCCCGTGGGACGGCAAGCAGGGTACGTACGCCAACTGCCAGGGCAGCACCCACCCCAACGTGGGCGGCGCCTCCTCGGTGGACTACAGCGCGCACCACGAGCCGTTCCAGTACTACAGGTCCACGGCGAACCCGCACCACCTCGCCCCGAAGAACACCGCCGAGATCGGCCACAACGGCCGGGCGAACCACAACTACGACCTGACCGACTTCGACTCGGCGGTCGAGGCGGGCAACCTGCCGGCCGTCAGCTTCCTCAAGGCGGCGGAGTTCCAGGACGGCCACGGAGCGTACTCCGACCCGATCGACGAGCAGAACTTCCTGATCAAGGAGATCAACCAGCTCCAGCAGTCGCCCGCGTGGAAGGACACCGCGGTCGTCGTCGCCTACGACGACTCCGACGGCTGGTACGACCACGCGTACGCCACGCCGCGGAACGGCTCGAAGAACACCGCGGCCGGCTCCAACGGCAAGGCGATCGACAGTCCGGCCTGCCAGGCAGGTCCGGCGCCGGCCGGCGGCTACGCGGACCGCTGCGGCCCGGGCACCCGGCAGCCGCTGCTGGTGATCTCGCCCTTCAGCAAGGTCAACTCGGTGGACCACACCCGCACCGAGCAGACCTCCATCACCAAGTTCATCGAGGACAACTGGCACACCGGCCGTATCGGTGACACGGCCTTCGACACCCGGGCCAACTCGCTGGACGGGGCGTTCGACTTCACGCACCCGAACGACAAGCAGGTGCTGCTCAACACCGACGGCTCGGTCAAGTCGGTCAAGCCGATCGACACCCGCGGCAACGGCGGCTCCACCGGCGGCGGGAACGGCGGCCAGCACGGCAACGGCGGCAGCACCGGCAACGGCGGGTCCACCGGCGGCCACGGCTCCGCGACCGGCGGCCAGGGCAACGGCGCCTCCCCCCAGACCCTGGCGGCGACCGGCGGCTCCTCGCCGGTCCTGCCGCTGGGCATCACCGCCGCCGCCCTGCTGGCCGGCGGCGGCGCGCTCTCCTATGCCCGCAGGCACCGTCGGCGGACCGGCACCCCGGCCTGACGACAACACCAAGGCGCCGCGCGGCACCGCGCGGTCGGACCGGCCCCCTGACGCCGGTTCACCGAGGCCGCCCCGGCACCCCCGGGGCGGCCTTCGTGCCGGCCGGGTGGCCCGGCCGCGTCGCAGCGGGGCGGTGCGACACGCCGGGTTTAGGGTCTGTGCATGGAAACCGCCGGATATCTCCCCGCGCTGCGCCGCGAGACCGACGCCTTCCGCGGCTGTCTGCTCGGCGACCTGACGGCGCCGGTGGCGCACTGCGGCAGCTGGACACTGCACGACCTGGCCGGACACCTGGGCGCCGGCAACCAGCGGGCCGTCACCGCGGTCACCGCCCGCCACCCGGGGAACCGCTTCCCCGCAGCGCCGCGTGAACCGGCCGCGCTGCTGCGCTGGTTCGACCGGCACGCGGCAGCCCTGTTCGAGGCGCTGGACACCGACCCGGCCGCGCCCGCCTGGACCTTCCACCCGCCGCACACGGTGGGTTTCTGGCAGCGGCGGCGCTGCCTGGAGACGCTGGTGCACCGCTGGGACGCGCAGCACGCGCTGGGCGGGGTCCCCGGCGCCTTCGATCCCGAACTGGCCGCCGACGGGATCGCCGAGGTCTTCGACACCTTCGCACCCCGGCAGATCGCGGTCGGCAGGGCCGCCGCGCCGCGGCGGGCGGTGCTGGTCGAGGCGACCGACACCGGCAGTTCCTGGACGTACGGGCCGGGCGCGCCGGCCGCCGCGGTCACCGGGACGGCCGGCGAACTGCTGCTCATGCTGTGGGGACGGCTGCCGGCCGGCCATCAGGGGCTGGCCTGGAAGGGCGACAGGGACGCCGGGTGCGCGGTGCTGCGCGGGCCGCTGGTCGCCTGACCCGGACCGGCAGAACAGGACCCACCGCTTCCGCGTTCACGAACTGAAGGCACGTCAGGGTCCCTTCCGCGCGCACCCCTTGCCCGACCGAGGTGCGACAAGAGTGACAGCCCGGCGTCGTTTCGAACACCCTCTGCGATACGCGCTGGTCACCGCGTCAAGTTCAAGCCCTGTCGCAAGTTACGGGCCATATGCCGGACTTGTGGGCGCTTCACCTTTTCGCCGACTCGGCTTTGTGCACAACTCTTGACATGGATGAAACACAGGGAGAAACATCGCCGTGTGTGCCGGGAGAGCGCTCTCATTTCTACCGGACTTCCCGCCGGAGAGCGCTCACCGGGACGTGTACGACAGCTGTTTCATCGCCCGGCCGCGGGACGGCCGGGCGCGCACCCCACTGCTCCCCCACCCGTGGAACCAGGAGAGTTGCCCATGCTCGCTCCCCCCACCGGTACGACCGCACTGAGAACCTCGGTGTTGTCGAACCGGCGCAAGACGGCCGCGGCGGTCATCACAGCGCTGATCGCCTCGCTGCTGCTCTTCGTGCCCATGCGCTCCGCGCATGCCGCCGACACCCTGCTGTCGCAGGGGAAGACCGTCACCGCCTCGTCGACCGAGAACGCCGGCACCCCGGCGTCCGCGGCGGTGGACGGCAACACCGGCACCCGCTGGTCCAGCGCCGCCTCCGACCCGCAGTGGCTGCAGGTCGACCTCGGCGCCACGGACACCATCTCGTCCGTCACCCTCAACTGGGAGGCGGCTTACGGCAAGGCCTTCAAGATCCAGACCTCGGCGGACGGTTCGAACTGGACCGACGTCTACTCCACCACCACGGGCACCGGCGGCATTCAGACGCTCGCCGTAAACGGTTCCGGGCGCTATGTCCGGTTGTACGGGACCGCCCGTGCCACCGGCTACGGCTACTCGCTGTGGGAGTTCCAGGTCTACGGCTCCACGGGCGGCGGCAGCACTCCGCCGACCGCGGGCACCCTGCTGTCGCAGGGCAAGACCGCCACCGCTTCCTCGACCGAGAACGCCGGCACCCCGGCGTCCGCGGCCGTCGACGGCAACACCGGCACCCGCTGGTCCAGCGCGGCGGCCGACCCGCAGTGGCTCCAGGTCGACCTCGGCGCCACTGCCACCATCAGCTCGGTCACCCTCAACTGGGAGTCCGCGTACGGCAAGGCCTTCAAGATCCAGACCTCGGCCGACGGTTCGAACTGGACCGACGTCTACTCCACCACCACGGGCACCGGCGGCGTCCAGACGCTGAACGTCACCGGCTCCGGCCGCTACGTCCGGGTCTACGGCACCACCCGTGCCACCGGCTACGGCTACTCGCTGTGGGAGTTCCAGGTCTTCGGCACCGCGGGCGGCGGCACCACCACTCCCCCGCCCACCGACCCCGGCGGCCCGATCCAGGGCGGCGGCGATCTCGGCTCCAACGTCAAGGTCTTCGACCCCTCGACCCCGAACATCCAGGGTCAGCTGGACCAGATCTTCCAGCAGCAGGAGAGCAACCAGTTCGGCGACGCCCGCTACCAGGTGTTCTTCAAGCCGGGCACCTACAACGGGCTCAACGACCAGGTCGGCTTCTACACCTCGGTCTCGGGCCTGGGCAAGAACCCGGACGACGTCCAGATCAACGGTGACATCACCGTGGACGCGGGCTGGTTCAACGGCAACGCCACGCAGAACTTCTGGCGTTCGGTGGAGAACCTGGCCATCAAGCCGGTCAGCGGAAACGACCGGTGGGCGGTCGCGCAGGCGGCCCCCTTCCGCCGTATCCACGTCCAGGGCGGCCTGAACCTGGCGCCCAACGGCTACGGCTGGGCGTCCGGCGGCTACATCGCCGACAGCAAGATCGACGGCACCGTCGGCCCGTACTCGCAGCAGCAGTGGTACACCCGCGACAGCTCCATCGGCGGCTGGACCAACGGCGTGTGGAACATGGTGTTCTCGGGTGTCCAGGGCGCTCCGGCGCAGGGCTTCCCGAACCCGGTCTACACGACGCTCGGCTCCACCCCCGAGTCGCGTGACAAGCCCTACATGTACCTGGACGGCAGCGGCAACTACGCGGTGTTCGTGCCGAACCTGCGCACCAACGCCAGTGGCGTGTCGTGGCCGAACACCCCGGGTACGTCCATCCCGCTGAGCCAGTTCTACGTGGCGAAGCCGGGCGTGTCCGCGGCGACCATCAACGCGGCGCTGGCCCAGGGCCTGAACCTGGTCTTCACGCCGGGTATCTACCACGTGGACCAGGCGATCAACGTGACCCGCGCCAACACCGTGGTGCTCGGGCTCGGTTACGCCACGATCATCCCGGACAACGGGGTGGACGCGGTGAAGGTCGCGGACGTCGACGGCGTCAAGCTGGCCGGCTTCCTGATCGACGCGGGTGCGGGCAACTCGGCGCAGCTGCTGCAGGTCGGTCCGCAGGGCTCCACCGCGAGCCACGCGTCCAACCCGACCACGATCCAGGACGTCTTCGCCCGGGTCGGCGGCGCGCGTGCGGCGCAGGCCCAGACCGCGTTCGAGGTCAACAGCAATGACGTGGTCATCGACCACACCTGGATCTGGCGGGCCGACCACGGCAGTGCGCCAACAGGCTGGACGGTCAACCCGGCCGACATCGGCCTGAAGGTGAACGGCAACAACGTGCTGGCCACCGGTCTGTTCGTGGAGCACTTCAAGAAGTACGACGTGGAGTGGCACGGCCAGAACGGCAGGACGATCTTCTTCCAGAACGAGAAGGCGTACGACGCCCCGAACCAGGCGGCGGTGCAGAACGGCAGTATCAGAGGCTTCGCCGCGTACAAGGTGGACGACAACGTCACCACGCACGAGGGCTGGGGCCTGGGCAGCTACTGCAACTACACCGCGGACCCGACGATCATCCAGGATCACGGGTTCGAGGCCCCGACCACAGCAGGGGTCAAGTTCCACGACCTGTTGGTGGTGTCGCTCGGCGGCATGGGCCAATACGCCCATGTCATCAACAACACCGGTCCGGGAACGTCCGGCACCGGCACGACGCCCTCGACGGTGACGTCGTACCCGTAGCGGCCGGCCGTGCGTCTGACGGCTGATCCGATGCGGTGAACCGAGGGGCCGTCGTCCTGCTACAGGACGGCGGCCCCTTTCCGTACGCCCGCGCTTCCCTGTACGCCCCGGTGCCGACGCGGGCCGTCCGGTCCGTGCCGGTCCTTTACGCCGCCGGTTTGCGGGCCTCGACCAGCATGCGGGAGGAGCGGGCGGCGAGCGGCCCCTCGGCCGTGATGCGCTCGTACAGGGCGCGCAGCCGGTCCCGGCAGCGGTCGTCGGCGAAGGGCAGCGGCGGTTCGTCCGCGTCGGCGACCACCACGGCGCCGCGCGGGTACAGCAGCGCGGTGGCCCTGGCGGCGTCCGGCGGCCAGGACTCGGTCGCGGCCGTCAGCGGCGGCAGCCGCGGCACCCCGGCCAGCACCTCGCCGCCGCCGGTCTGGATGTCCGGTGCGGCCGCGGCGCCGGCCAGCCGCTCCCCCATCGCCCGCTGATAGCCCCACGACGGGCGCTGCTCGACGGCCCGCCCGTCGAGCCATGAAGTCCCAGCCGCCGGCGGACACCGCGCCGGCCTCGGCCACCAGGTCATCGAAATCGCGCGCCATGATCACAGCATGGCCGCGGGCCGGCGCCGGGGCCAGCGGATTTCGCCGCCGCCCCGCGGCACCGGCCCGGCCGGGTTCAGCTCGCGGTGCAGGTGAGCGTCGGGGCGGTGTTGCCGCCGCTGTAGGTGCCCTGGACGCCGAAGTGCGTCGAGGCGGCGGGCGCCAGCTGGCCGTTGTAGCTCATGCTGGCGGCCGTCACCGCCGCGCCGGACTGGGCGACGGTGGCGTTCCAGGAGCTGGTGATCCTCTGGTTGCCGCCGTAGGTCCAGCCCACCGTCCAGCCGTGGGTGGCGGCGCCGCCGGTGTTGGTCACGGTGACGTCGGCGGTGAAGCCGCCGCCCCAGTCGTTGACCGTGTACGCCGCCGAGCAGCCGCTGCCCGTGCCGCCGCCGGGGCCGGCCGGGGTGGTGACGGTGACCGGGGCGGAGGCGGGCGAGGTGTTGCCCGCCGCGTCCCTGGCCTTGACGGTGTAGCTGTAGGCGGTGGACGCGGTCAGGCCGGAGTCGGTGAAGGACGTGCCCGCCGTCGTACCGGCCAGCGCGCCGTTGCGGTAGACGTCGTAGGCCGTGACGCCGACGTTGTCGGTGGCCGCCGACCAGCTGAGCGCGGCCGAGGTCGCGGTCGCCGCCGTGCCGGTGAGGCCGCCGGGCGCGGTCGGCGCCTGGGTGTCGCCCCCGGTGCCGCCGGTGCCGGTGCTCGCGCTGAAGGAGAAGCCGGTGGTGGCCAGGCCCTGGCCGCCCTGCCAGACCTCGAAGCCGGCCTCGGCGTCGATCAGGTAGTGCGAGGCGTTGACGGAGCCGCGGCCGACCGCGTCGTCGATCAGGCCCTTGATGTCGAGGCCCGTGAAGGACGTGCCGCCGCCCTGCAGCACATAGGAGATGATCTTCCAGGAGGTCTGCTGGCCGGTCCACACGTCCCAGTTGTGGCCCGCTGCCGACGAGGTGCCGGTCTTGCCGCCGAAGGGCTGGACGCCGCCGCGGCTGTTGAGCCAGATCATGATCTCGGTGCCGTCGGGCTGCCCGATGGTGGTCGGCGTCGAATTGATCCACAGGTCGTACGCCACGTCGTAGGCACCGGCCGCGGGCTGGGTGGTGCTCCACGAGGAGGTGGCGCTGCCGAGCTTGCTCACCTGGATCGGCAGCCCGCTGCCGGGAGTGCAGTCGCCCCAGTGGCAGCCCTTGAAGATCGACGGGTAGGTGGCGGGGGCGCCGTTGGTGGGGAGGTTGAAGTTCGCGGTGTCCAGCGACCAGGCGGTGCCGCCGGAGTAGGTGACGCACTGCTGGGCGGTGGAATTCCACTCGTTGGCCTGGATGGTGTAGTCGCCGGCCGCGATCGTGCCCTGCGGCTCGCAGGTCCGCACGGAGGCGGCGTGCGCGGACTGGCCCGCGGTCAGCGGCAGCAGCAGCGCGGCGACCGCGGTGAGCACCGCGGCGGCGGGCCGCAGCCGCGGTGCGCGCGGCAGCAGCCGCCGGAGGCGGTCGGGTACGGGAAGGCGTGTCACTGGTAGTCCCTTCACCAGCTCGTGGGGGGGATGGCCGACGACACGGGAGCGAATATCTGTGGGAGCGCTCCCATTTCGTCGTCTGTCGGCCCCTCGGTCCCTGTGGGTCCAAGGGGTTTACGCAACGGTGGCTCCGGTACGGCGCCAGGCGTCGACTCTCGCTGTCAACCGGCTGTCCGGGCCGCAACTCATCAAGCCAGCAGGCCCGGCCGCCCGTCAAGAGTCCGTGATGCCTTCACGTCTTGAAGGCGTACCGCCGAGCGGCGTGGCGGGTCCGGCCATTCCCGGGCGGGCAATTGTCCGGCCCGCCCGGACGGAGCACAGTCGGAGGTGCGACAACGCACAGCGCACGACGATCCCAGTGAGGTGGCCACCGATGCCCGATATCGCTCTCCGCGCCTTCGCCGACCGCCTGCACCGCGGTGTGGAACGAGGCGGACCCGGGTGCGCCCCGCAAGGCCGTCGAGGAGCTGTGGGGCGAGGACGCACTCCAGGTGCTCCAGCCGCCGCAGGAGATACGGGACGCGGCCGAGCGGGTGGGGATGCGGACCGTCGCCCTTGAGGCGCGGGGCCACGACGCGCTCAAATTCCGGGTGCGGACGGCGTACGAGGAATGCGTCGCGCCCGGCGCCGCGCGTTTCCGGATCCACGGCGAAGTGCGGCGGCTGCACGGCCTGGTCACGCCCAGCTGGGAATGGGCGCCGGTGGACGGCGGCGAGGCGCAGGACGGCGGACTCCAGGTGCTGCTGCTCGGGCCGGACGGGCGGGTCGCGACGGACTATCAGTTCATCGGCCTCTGAGACCCGCGACGGCGGCGCAATGGTGGCCGCCGCTCATGGCGGCGGCCACCCAAGCCCGGACACACGCCCCTTGCGCCCTGCTCGCGGCCCGGTCAGCCGGGGAAGGCCCTGGCCAGGCGGGCGCTTTCGGTGGGCGACAGCTCCCGGTCGATCTCCGGGACCAGGTCGCGCTGCTCATGGGCCACATACTGGTCGATCTCGGCCAGTGTGCCGCCCACCAGCAGGGCGTAAGTGCCGTCGGGCGGCTCCGCTGCCATCAGGTCGGTCAGCATCCGCAGCAGCCGCTCGCCCTCCGTGCGGTCCTCGCGCACGGCGTCACCGGCCACGTGCCGGTCGTCCAGGGCCCGGCGGGCGGTGGCCTCGGTGGCCCGGCAGTGCTTGGCGAAGGCCTCGGCCAGCGGGCGCAATTCACCGCGGGACGGTGTGCCGCGGTGCCGCAGCCGCTCCAGCAGGTCGTGCACGGCGGTGCCCGACGCCACCACCTCGGCTGACAGGCCCTCGTGGTGCGTGCGGGCCTTCGCGACGGCGTCCGCGTCGGCGCGGGCGCGGGCGTCGAAGAACTCGGCCTCGCTGCGGATGCTCGCCGGGCCGCTGATGCGTTCATGACCGGCGGGCACACCGGCCGTGTCCTGGGGCTTCATCAGTTCGCTCATGCCACCGACTCCTTGCCTTCGCTACGGTGTCGTCACCTTCACGCGCGCTCCGCCGGCTCTTGTCCGGCCGCCGCGGCCCGCACGGTCAGGTCTCCACGTCCACGTCCACGTCCACGTCCACGACCTCGTCCACGACCTCGTCCTCGTCCAGCGGCCAGTCCGTGTCCTCGACGACATGGACGGCCGCCTCCTCCGCCGAGGCCGCGCCGCCGTCGATGCCGACGTCCTCGCCGACCATGCCGTCCTGGCGGCTCCTCACCCCCTCGTCGGGGGCGACCAGCCGGCCGGAACGAGGCTCGCCCGCCTCCGGGTCGATCAGCTCGCCATCGGTGTCGGACGCGTCGCCCAGGCCGTCGTCCGAGCGCGCCTGGATGTCGGGGCGCTCGCGCGGCAGCCGTTCGTCCAGGCTCTCGCCCGCCCGCTGCTCGGCGGCTGTGGTGCCGACGTCCTCGACGCCGCGCGGGTAGTCCGGCGGCGAATACCCTTCGTCGAGCACCTCGGCGATCCCGCGGTCGTCCAGGGTGTCCTCGGGCTCCAGCGGCCCGGTGTCCTCCTGGATCTCACTGCCGTCCGGCTGGTACACGTCGTCGCCCATGGCGCTGTCGATGCGCTCGGTCATGTCGCCGCACCTGCTTCGCCCGGGGGCGGAAAGTGGCAGCCGGCCACCGCCCGCCGGACAGCGGCCGGGCCTGCTGCGGGAGATGCGGTTCGCACGGATGACCACGTCCTTCCTGGTCGGGGTGGACGCCTGCGCCGCCCCGACGCCTCGCCAGGCGCCTGCCCGCCCGTCCGCGGCGGAAACCGGCCGCGGCCTGGGCCGGCCGGATACGCCGGACGGCCTCCCTCCATCATGCGCGCGAACCGGACGTCCCGCGCCTGCGGGCGCACCAGGCGAGCGCTCGGCGGGACCCGGGGCGGTCCGTGGCGCCGCGCCGCACAGGCCGCGGACACACCGGCCGCGGGCGGTCGGGCCGTGCGGCACGGGTCCCTGCACGCACAGGCCCGCGCCGCAGCGACCGCGGACCGCGAGCCGCGGACCCCGGACCGCTCAGACCCACCGCACAGCCCGCGCACGCTTGGGCAACCGCAGCGCCCGCGGCCCGCAAAGCGCTCAGGCACGCCGCTCGACCCGTGCACGCACAGCCCGCGGACCGCTCAGGCCACGCCGCGCGGGCGGAACTGCACACTGATCCGGCCGCCGACCGCCGACCGGGTCTTGGGTATCGCGTGGTCCCAGGTGCGCTGGCAGCTGCCGCCCATCACGATCAGGTCGCCGTGGCCCAGCGGTACCTTCGGGGCGGCGGCGCCGCCGCCGCGCGGGCGCAGCAGCAGCGGCCGGGGCGCGCCGAGCGAGAGGATCGCAACCATCGTGTCGCGTGTGGCGCCGCGGCCGAAGCGGTCGCCGTGCCAGGCGACGCTGTCCCGGCCGTCGCGGTAGAAGCACAGGCCCGCGCTGACGAATGCCTCGCCCAGCTCCGCCGCGTAATGCGCGCCGAGCCGGTCGCGGGCCTCGGTCAGCACCGGGTCGGGCAGCGGCTCGCCCTCCGCATAGTTGGCGAGCAGGCGCGGCACCGCGACCACGTTGTCGTACATGGTGCGGCGCTCCTCGCGCCACGGGACCCGGGCGGCCAGTTCGGCGAAGAGGTCGTCGGCACCGCTCAGCCAGCCGGGCAGCACGTCGATCCACGCGCCGTGGCCGAGCACGGTGCGCCGCAGCCGGTCCAGGCCGCCGAGGACCGGGGCGCCGATGGCGAAGAGTGACGTCTGCTGATGGGACATGGCTCCACCATAACCCCTATTCGTACATAATTTCGATTCTCCGTTCGAGTGAACCTGTGCGCTTCGCCCCGGGCCGTCGCAGGATGGAGACATGCTCTTCGCCGAGGTCGCCCGGGTCTCGCGGGAGGTCGCCGGCACATCGTCGCGGTCCCGCAAGACCGACCTGCTCGCCGGCTTCTTCCGGGACGTCGGGCCGCAG
This sequence comes from Streptomyces sp. IBSBF 2435, assembly GCF_036815005.1. Classification (NCBI taxonomy): domain Bacteria; kingdom Bacillati; phylum Actinomycetota; class Actinomycetes; order Kitasatosporales; family Streptomycetaceae; genus Streptomyces; species Streptomyces sp. IBSBF 2435. The sequence goes on from NZ_JAJSYW010000046.1 coordinate 47,950, forward strand.
GACGCGCCGATCGCCATCGCGTACCTCGCCGGGCGGCTCCCGCAGGGCCGGCTCGGCGTCGGCTGGGCCGCGCTGCGCGACCGGGCGGACCCGGCGCCGGGCGCAGCGCTCACCGTCGCCGAGGTGGACGCGGCGCTCACCGCGGTCGCCGCCGTCACCGGCCAGGGCTCGCAGGCGGGCCGGCGCGCCCTGGTCCAGGATCTGCTGGCCGCGGCCACCGCGACCGAGCAGGAGTATCTGCTCGGCCTGATCACCGGCGAGGTCCGGCAGGGCGCGCTCGACGCCGCCGCCGCGGAGGGCCTGGCGGCGGCCACCGGCGCCGAGCCCGCGGGGGTGCGGCGGGCGGTCATGCTGGCCGGCGCGCTCGAACCCGTGGCGGAGGCGCTGCTCGCGCGCGGCCCCGACGCGCTCGCCGACTTCCGGCTCACCGTGGGCCGGCCGCTGCTGCCGATGCTCGCGGCAGCCGCCAAGTCCGTGCCGGAGGCGGTCGCCAAGGCCGGCGGGCCGTGCGCGGTCGAGGAGAAGTTGGACGGCATCCGTATCCAGGCCCACCGCGACGGCGACAGCGTACGGCTGTTCACCCGCACCCTGGACGACGTCACCGACCGGCTGCCGGAGATCGTCGCGACGGTACGCGCGCTGGACGGGCGGCGGTTCGTACTCGACGGGGAGGTGCTGGCCTTCGACGCCGACGGGCGCCCCCGGCCCTTCCAGGAGACCGCGGGCCGGGTCGGCTCCCGGGTCGATGTCGCCGCGGCGGCCCGCGCGCTGCCGGTGCGCGCGGTCTTCTTCGACGTGCTGTCCGCCGACGGCCGCGACCTGCTCGACCTGCCGTACGCGGAGCGGCACGCGGCCCTCGACGCGCTGGTTCCGGCGGAGGCCCGGGTGCTGCGGGCCGTCGTCGCCGGCCCCGGGGACCCGACGGCGCTGCGTACGGCAGAGGACTTCATGGCGGCGGCGCTGGCGCGAGGGCACGAGGGCGTCGTCGTCAAGGCGGAGGACGGCCGCTACGCTGCCGGGCGGCGCGGGGCGTCCTGGATCAAGGTCAAGCCCGTCCACACCCTGGACCTGGTGGTGCTCGCCGCCGAGTGGGGCCACGGGCGGCGCACCGGCAGGCTCTCCAACCTGCACCTGGGGGCGCGGGGCGAGGACGGCGCCTTCGTCATGCTCGGCAAGACCTTCAAGGGGCTCACCGACGCGGTCCTCGCGTGGCAGACGGAGCGGCTGCTCGCCCTCGCCGTACGGGACGACGGCCATGTGGTGACCGTCAGGCCCGAGCTGGTGGTCGAGATCGCCTACGACGGCGTCCAGACCTCGGCGCGCTATCCGGCCGGCCTCACCCTGCGCTTCGCGCGCGTCGTCCGCTACCGCGAGGACAAGTCCGCGGCCGAGGCCGACACGGTGGACGCGGTGCGCGAGGCGCACCCGCCCGCCTGACCGCGGGACGCCCGGGAGCCGGGCGTCGGCGACGCGGGGACCGCCTGGCGGGCTCCCGCGCCACGGCGCGCCCGGGAGCCGGGCTCAGCGGGCGTAGACGGCGACGAAGTCGCGGGTGGCCCGGGTGTAGTAGCGGTCCGGGGGGTCCTCGAAATCGAGGATGTTCGTGGGCGCCGGGTTCGCCGGGGTGCGGGCGCCGTCGTAGGACATGAAGGACGGCCACGCGCGGTTCATGTCGAGCGGCATCGCCCGTACCGCGCCGGCCCGCTGCATGAGCTGCGCGAGGGTCTGCGCGGACAGCCCCTGGCCGACGGCCATGACGATGTCGCCCTCGGCGGTGACGCCGACACCTGAGCGCGGGACGAACATCCGGCTCTGGTCGCTGACGCCCCACTTGGAGTCGTCGCCGATGTCGGGGACGACCCGGCCGCCGTCGACCATCAGCTCAAGGCACTGGCGCACACCGGTGACGTCGGGGGTCATGCGGACGTCGCGGCCCCAGACGCCGATGCGCAGCGAGCCGTCGCGGTAGAAGACCTCGGAGGCGGCGCCGTCGCGCAGCTCGCCCGCCGTGCGGCCGTCGAGGTAGAAGCCGCCGCGGGAGCCGCCGTCGGTGATGCGGAAGCCGCCGTTCCAGGTGGCGACCAGGCCGGTCCGCTGCCCCTCGGGGATGGTGGGCGGGACGTCGAAGGTGCCGCCGGGCTCACGGAAGCCGGGGTGCAGCTGGAAGCGGGAGTACTTTCCGCTGATCCAGGCGACCGCGGCCTCGTAGGAGGTGTGTTCGCCGTCGGGGCGTACGTAGGTGCCCTGGACGATCGGCTGGCCGTGGGCGGCGGCCAGGGTGCGGTAGACGCCCTCGCCGGGGAGTGCCGGGCTGACCAGGGGACGCATCGGGGCGCGCAGCGCGACCAGGGGCTGGGC
>NZ_JAJSYW010000047.1:0-36395 GCF_036815005.1 Streptomyces sp. IBSBF 2435
GTGCGGCACACCGCCCTGCGCCGGGGCAGGCGCGGGCGGACCCGGCCGCGCGGGCGGGGCGGGCAGCGGCTCGGGCGAACCGCTGCCGCCGGGCAGCAGCTTGGTCCGCGCCTCGGACGCACCGTGCCGCGGCTCCTCCTCGGGCAGGTCCGCGCCGCTGATCGGCGGCGCGAAGACGGTCGCGGGGACCGGCACCGACTGGCCCTCGCCCGTGTCGCTGACCGTCTTGCCCGCCCAGCTGTCGCCTTCCTGCGGCGCTTCCTGCGGCGTTTCCTGTCCGGGCACGGCGGCCGACCTGCGGACGTAGTCGATGCCGCCCGACTCCTCGGACGCGGCGGCGGGCCGCCGCTGGTCGGCGTCTCCCGGCTCCTGGGGCGCGCTCTGCGCGGCGGCGGGCCGCCGGTAGTCGATCCGGCCCGAGGAGTCGCCCGAGGGCGTCCCCGCCCCGTCGCTGCCGCCGGGCTCAGGCCGGCTGCCGGTGTCCGCCCTGCGGTCGGGGATGCCCATCCGGTCGGCCGCGTCCTGGAGCCACTGCGGCGGGCTCAGCAGGAAGGACGTCGCCTCCAGGTCGATGCGCTGGGGCGGCTCGGGCGCCGCGTCGTTCGGCACTGCGCCGTACTCCTCCTCATAGCGGCGGATCAGTTCGCCTACGGGCAGGGCGGGCCACAAGGTGGCGTCCCCGCTGTCACGGGCGATGACCACCCTGACGTCGCCGCCGTCGTCCGCCGAAGGGCCGCCTTCGCGCGGCTCGGACCAGACGACGAAGCCGAGGTCGAATTCCCGGACCCGGATCTCGCGGTGCTGATACGGCGGCACATCGCCGTTGATCCAGTGCTCCGCGCGCTCCTGCGCCTGAGCGAAAGTCACCATGTCCGGCTCACCCCTCCACCGCGACGGCGGTGGCGAAACCGCCGTCGACCATCAGGTTCGCGACCGTCTCCAGCTCCGGCGGATTGCCCGCGAGGCGCAGCAGGAAGGCGTCGACCGAGTCGCCGCAGGGCAGCAGCAGTTCGGCCACCCGGTCGGCCGGGCTGTCCCAGCGCTCGCCGTCGCGCGCGTCGTCGTAGGAGCAGAAGAACACCGAGCCCGTGCCCTCGCCCCTCACCTTCACCGCGAGCAGGCCGCCCTGGATGTAGCCGATGGCCAGGTAGTCCTTGGTGAGGTGGTCGCGCAGGCACTTGTTGACGTAGACCAGGTCATTGGCCGCCGCAGTGTCGCGGACGGTGAAGAACGGCTGGTCGATCAGCAGCCCCAGCTCCGGGTCGAGCGCGACCCCGCGCGGTGCGCAGCCGCCCGCCGCCTTCAGGAAGGCCCGGTACGAGCCCGGCAGCCGGTAGCCCAACTCCTCCTCGACGTCCCGCACCTGCGCCTCGCTGACCGCCGCCGGGTCCTTGGGCAGCGCGAAATGCACCGGCCTGGTCTCCTGGAGCGGGCGTGTGCCGCGCTTGGCGTGGTCCGCGACGGATTCCGCGAGCCCGGCGTGGTGCCGCAGCAGCGCCTTGACCCCGACGGGGACCAGTTCGAGCCGGCGGGTGCCCGCCACGTGGTGCCAGGTCCAGCCGTGCGGGGTGGCCACCGGGGGCAGGCTGCCCCACAGCTCGTGGCCCGAGGCGTGCAGCGCGGCATTGGCCGACACATAGTCGGTCAGCCGCAGTTCGTCGATGCCGAATCCCTCGGGCGGCTCGGCTATCTCGGCCGCGGCACGGGCGTACGGCGAGAAGTCGGGGTGCCCCTCGTCGTCGATCCAGACACCCTGCGGGTGGCGGCCGGCCCGCAGCGGGTCGGGGAAGTGCACGACCTGTCCGGCGTAGGCCGCGTTCGGCGGCACGGTCCTGCCTCCCGCTCCGGGGTCGGGAGGCGCTGCCCCCAGCCCTTGCCGACCTGTCGTCATGACTCTGCCCCCTGGTGCGTACGGGTGATGACGACAGCCTAGGGCCTGATGTCCTGGCCTGTCGCAGGTGCGCTGACCGGCCCTTGCGCCGGTGCGGGACACGGCCGGGCACGGCGGTCCCGCGCGGCACATTGCCGCGCCTTACGCGCCTGCCGGGCCGTGCTCAGCCGCCCTTGGCCGCGGCGCGGAGCTTGTCGACCTGCTTGACCGGGATCGTGCGGCGCAGCGTCGCCGGCTTGTGGTCGGCGCGCACCGTCTCGTACGCCGCCGTCGCGTCGCCGGCCCTGGCCACGGTGACCAGCACCTGGCCCGCGGCGCCCTTGGCGGGGTCGCCGATCGTGTACGTGACCTGCTGGTCGCCGAGCCCCGGCGCGGTGGTCGCGGGCCGTACCTCGAAATAGGTGGTGACGCCGCCGCGCACCACGCCGAAACCGTGGCAGGCGGCCACCGAGGCGGCCAGCTCGGTCAGGACCGCGGTCGCGTCGCCCGGCTTGTAGGAGGCGATGACGGTCAGCGAGATCTCCTTGGCGCCCTTGTCCTTGTCCGTGGTGTCGGTCACCATCGCGCCGGTGTAGGTCTGCCGCGGGTGCTTGGGCTGGCTGCTCCACTGGTCGAGCACCGGCTGGCAGGCCGCCGTGTCGGCCTTCTGCGCCTCGCCGAGCAACTGCTGCTTGCTGCCGGCCGGCAGCACCTGCACGTGCGGCAGGTCGGAGGAGGTCAGCAGCGCCGACGTCAGCTTGGCGATGGACACCGCGCCCGACGCCTTGACCGGCCCCGGCTTGTCCTTGCCGCTGTCACCGCCGCCGCCGCAGCCGGTGGCGAGCGCGAGGGCGGGCAGCAGCGCGGCGGCGGCCACGGCCCGCCTACCGGTCAGTAGGCGATGGTCTGCGCGTATCGGCATCGGTGCGATCCCCTGTGTCGTGTCCGTCCCCGGCGTCCCACGGGCGGCGGCGGTCCCACGGGCGGCGGCGGCCCGTTGCCGCGCGACTTTACGGCAACGGGGCCGCCCTTTCCGCTGTGGGGCTGCTCACAGGCCGGTTGCGGCCGGGCGCCCCGCGCCGCGCTACTTCCTGGCCGCGAGCGCCGCCTTGAGCTTGTCGCTCTGCTTGCGCGCCACCTCGATGGGCAGCGGCCCCGCGCCGCCGCTGGACTTCACCGACAGGTACGCGGTCACGGTGTCGCCGGTCTGCACGACGGCCACCAGCGCGGCGCCGGTCTTCTTGTCCGCGGCGTCGTTCATCACGTAGGCCACCGACTCGTCGCCGGTCGGCACCGCCGGGCCCTTGCTGATGGTGAACGGGGTCTTCGTGCCGGTGCTGTCGGTGGCGGTGAAGCCCGTGCAGCCGGCGAGCGCGGTCTTCACCGAGGCGATGACCTTCTTCGCGTCGCCCGGTGCGTGGCTGGCCACCAGCATCTGGTTGATGACCTCCGGGGTGGCGCCGCTGGTCGCCGTGGTCTTGGCGAAGGCGGCACCGATGAACGCCATCCGGTGGATCGTCGGATTGCTGCTGGTGATGTCGGCCAGCGGCTGGCAGACCGGCTTGTCCGCGGTCAGCCTGGAGGTGTCGGAGGAGTCGGCCGTCTGCGAGGGCTGAACCGTCCAGCCGGGCACGTCGGAGTCGGTGACCAGGGCCTTGCTGAGCTGCTCGGTGGTCAGCGGCGCCTTGCCGGCCAGTACGGTCGGCGGGCCGTCGGCGTCCTTCGTGGAGTCGGTGGAGGACGAGCAGGCGGCGGCGAGCAGCAGCGCGGGCAGCGCGGCCGCGGCCAGACGGAGCCGGGTCTTGTGCATCGAGGTCACATTCCCTGGTTCGGCGGTGTGGGGGGACCCGCGGGCGCGGGCCGGATGCCGATCCTCCCTGCCCGCGGTGCCTTGCGTCCATGCCGGGCCGGACGCTGTGTCCCGGCTGTGCGGCGCCCCTGTCGCGCCGCCGCGGTGTACGGCGTCGTTCGCGCGTACGTCCTTCGGATGTGACGTTCATGTGTTCGCCGTGTACGCGCTGTGCCTGCTGTGTCGGCGTTCGGTCACCCGACGGTGACATGGCCCACACACAATGGGCGCTGGGACGTGTTCCGCTTCCCCATCTCGTGGCGCGTTTGGCACTCTGATCGGCATACGGGGGATCGCCCGCTCCGGCGGGCGGACGGAGGGATGCACGGAAAACATGACAACTCACTTTCCGTCGGCGGGGGCCGCCGACCCCAGGCTGAACTGGAGCGCGCAGCGGCACCCGCAGGGACCGCCGCCGCTGCGGCACCGCAGGGACGGCATCCTGCCCGCGGTCGCCGCCGCGCTGTCCATCCGCGACGAGGTGCTGACCTGCACCGGCGCCAAGGGCGACCAGCCGCCCGTCCTGCATCCGATCGTGCAGGAGTTCCTCGACGCGCTGCCCGCCGCCCAGCGTGAACGCTTCACCGGCCGGTGCGCGGAGCCGGTGCTCATTTCACGCCACCTGGCGGCGGTCGAGGCGCAGCGCGGCAAGCGGGCCTCGCGCCGCCCGCTGACCCGGGGCGAGGCGCGCAAGGCGCTGCGCGGGGCGAAACTGACGGCCCGCCGGATACGTGAGGACGGCGACCCGGCGCACGGGGCGTACGCCCCGCCGTGCCGCTCCTGCGCACCGCTGCTCGCGCACTTCGGGGTGCGGGCCGTCGATCCGGCGGCCGAAGCAGAGGGGGAATGAACAGCCCGATGGCAGCGGTCAGTGTGCGTTTCCCGGTCGGCGTCGACGCGGCGCTGCGGGCCGGCGGCTGGGAACCCGGCCGCTGGGACATCAAGCAGGCCGAGGAATGGGCCGATCTGCTCCGCGGCCATGTGTCGCCCGGCGGCCACCGGCACGCCGTCTTCCCGGCCGCCGTCGAGGCCTGGGCCGAATTCGGCGGGCTCGCCTACCCGGCCGCCTCGGGACCCGGGGGCCAGGTCGCGCCGAGCGCGGTCACCGTGGACCCGTCGCTGGGCCTGCACATGGCGCGGACCTTCGCCGACCTCGGCCGGGCGCTGGAGACCGAGGTCAGCCCGCTCGGCGAGGAGCCGGGCTCCGGCGCGCTGCTGGCCATCGACGCCGAGGGCCGGGTCTACAGCATCGACCACGCGGGGGACTGGTACGCCGGCCCCGACATCGACCTGGCGCTCGCCGCGCTGATCGGCGGCGGCCGTACGGCACGGCTCACGCTCGCCGCGGACTGAACCGGCCGCCCGCCGGGGTTCCGGAGCGACCGGCCGAACCGAACGGGCGCCCGGGTTCCGGAGCGAGCGGCTGAACCGGCCGCCGGCCGGGCGGACTTGGCGGCGCCGCCCTGCCGCGGATCTCCGCGGGCCCTTTCCGCGGCCTTGCCTCGGCTTTCGGCCCCTGCCCCTTACCCCGGTAGGAGCGCCGGCCGGTTTTCCCCTAGGGGGAGGCACCTACTTGGGGAGACCCCAGGTTCGTACCGGCGGATGACGTTCCCGCCTTACGCGGTCCTTACGGTCATAGGGCGGGGTGGGGATAGCCCCACCGGCAAGACGGAGACCTTCCCCATCGTGCAGCGCGGCGGGCTCCAGCAGGCTGATGTACACACAGCAGGCCGATCCACAACGACACGGGAGACACAGTGACAACGGCAGTAACGATTCCCAAGGCCGGGGGCAACGGAGGACGTTCGGCTGTTGCCGCTGCGGGTCGCTCGGTGACCAAGTCGTACGGTTCCGGCGAGACCCGGGTCGTCGCGCTGGACGCGGTCGACGTGGACATCGTCCGCGGCCGCTTCACCGCGATCATGGGCCCGTCCGGCTCCGGCAAATCCACGCTCATGCACTGCCTCGCCGGACTCGACACCGTCACCGAGGGCCGGATCTGGGTCGGCGACAGCGAGATCACCGGCATGAAGGACAAGAAGCTCACCCAGCTGCGGCGGGACAAGATCGGCTTCATCTTCCAGTCCTTCAACCTGCTCCCGACCCTCAACGCGGCGGAGAACATCACGCTGCCGATGGACATCGCGGGCCGCAAGGTCGACCGCGAGTGGTTCGACCGGGTCGTCGAGACCGTCGGCCTGGCCGGCCGGCTCAAGCACCGCCCGACCCAGCTGTCCGGCGGCCAGCAGCAGCGGGTGGCCGTCGCCCGCGCCCTGGCTGCCCGCCCGGAGATCATCTTCGGCGACGAGCCGACCGGAAACCTCGACTCGCGGGCCGGCGCCGAGGTCCTCGGCTTCCTGCGCCGCTCGGTCGACGACCTCGGCCAGACCATCGTCATGGTCACCCACGACCCGGTCGCCGCCTCGTACGCCGACCGGGTCCTCTACCTGGCCGACGGCCGGATCGTCGACGAGATGGCCAACCCGACCGCCGAGTCCGTCCTCGAGCGCATGAAGTCCTTCGACGGCCGCGGGAGGACCTCATGACCGTCCTCAAGACCTCGGTGCGCAACTTCTTCGCGCACAAGGGCAGAATGGCGCTCTCGGCGATCGCCGTCCTGCTGTCGGTGGCGTTCGTCTGCGGCACCCTGGTGTTCACCGACACCATGACCGCCACCTTCGACAAGCTTTTCGGCTCCACTGCCTCCGACGTCACCATCAGCGCCAAGAAGGTCGACGACGCGCAGGCCACCGGGCTGCCGGACACCGTCCCCGCCACGCTCCAGCAGAAGCTGCTGCACGTGGCCGGCGTCGCCAAGTCCGACCCCGACGTCACCAGCCAGGACGTCACCGTCGCCGACGCGAAGAACGACAAGATCAGCCCGTCGTCCGGCGCCCCGACCATCGTCAGCAACTGGGATCCGACCGAGACCAAGGCCGTGGAGATCTCCTCCGGCCACATCCCGCAGGGCGCCGACCAGGCGGTGCTGGACGCCGACACCGCCAAGAAGCACCACCTGGGAATCGGCGACACCTTGCGGGTCATCGCGGCCCCGGGCGACTTCAAGGTCACCATCTCCGGCATCGCCACCTTCAAGACCACCAACCCGGGCGCGGCCGTCGTCTACATCGACACCGCCACCGCCCAGGCCAGGCTGCTCGGCAGTCCGTCGCAATACACCGGCTTCGGCCTCACCGCCGCCGCCGGCACCACCGACGACCAGCTCAAGCAGAACGTGAAGGCGGCCATCGGCAGCGGCTACACCGTCGACACCGCGGCCGAGACCAAGAAGAAGGACCAGGACGACCTCGGCAGCTTCCTGAACTTCATGAAGTACGCGATGCTCGGCTTCGCCGGAATCGCCGTCCTGGTCGGCATCTTCCTGATCGTCAACACCTTCTCCATGCTGGTCGCCCAGCGCACCCGGGAGATCGGGCTGATGCGGGCGCTCGGCTCCAGCCGCCGACAGGTCAACAGGTCGGTGCTGATCGAGGCGGTGCTGCTCGGCGTCACCGGCTCGGTCCTCGGCATCGGCGGCGGCATCGGCCTGGCCATCGGGCTGATGAACCTGATGGGCAAGGTCGGGATGAAGCTGGACACCTCCCAGCTGACCATCAAGGCCACCACGCCGGCCATCGGCCTGGCCATCGGCGTCATCGTCACCGTGGTCTCCGCCTACATCCCGGCCCGCCGGGCGGGCCGGATCTCCCCGATGGCCGCGCTGCGGGACGCCGGCACTCCCGCGGACGGCCGGGCCGGACGGGTCCGCGCCGCGATCGGCATCCTGGTCTGCGCGGCCGGCGCGCTCGCCCTGGTCGCAGCGGGACAGGCCGACAAGGCGTCCTCCGGCGGCGGTCTGCTGGGCCTGGGCGTGCTGCTCACCCTGGTCGGCTTCGTCATCGTCGGCCCGCTGCTGGCCGGTGTGATCGTACGGGCGGTGAGTGCGGTGGTGCTGCGCTTCTTCGGCCCGATGGGACGCCTCGCCGAGCGCAACGCGCTGCGGAACCCGCGGCGTACCGGCGCCACCGCCTCCGCGCTGATGATCGGCCTCGCGCTGGTCGCCGGCATGTCGGTGGTCGGCTCGTCCATGGTGGCCTCCGCCAACGACCAGCTCGACAAATCGGTCGGCGCGGACTTCATCATCCAGGTCGGCAACAACGGCAGCCAGACCCTCACCCCGGCCGCCGAGAAGGCGCTGGGCGCGACGAAGGACATCACGCACTTCACCCACTACACGGTGGTCAACGCCAAGCTCACGCTGCCGTCCGGCAGCACCGTCAAGAGCGACCTGAGCGCGGCGGACCCGACCTATCCGCAGGACCTGGAACTCAAGACCGTCCAGGGGAAGCTCGCCGACGCCTACGGCACGAACGCGATGTCCGTGCCCGAGGGCTTCGCCAAGGACCACAAGGTCAAGCTCGGCGACGAGCTGACCGTGGTCATGACCGGCGGGCGGCCCGCGCACCTCAAGGTCGCCGCGATCACCAGCGACGACACCACCATCGAGCACGGGTCGATGTTCACCAACATCGCCACCGCCCGCAGCTACCTGCCCGCGGACAAGATGCCCGGCGACTTCATGATGTTCGCCAAGGCGGTGGACGGCAAGGAGAAGGAGGCCTACGCCTCGCTCAAGGCCTCCGTCAGGGACTACCCGCAGATCGACGTCCGCGACCAGGCCGACTACAAGGACCTGATCCAGAGCCAGGTCAACCAGCTGCTCTACATGATCTACGCGCTGCTGGGCCTCGCGATCATCGTCGCCATCCTGGGCGTGGTGAACACCCTGGCCCTGTCGGTGGTCGAACGCACCCGGGAGATCGGCCTCATGCGGGCCATCGGCACCTCGCGGCGCCAGCTGCGCCGGATGATCCGGCTGGAGTCGGTGGTCATCGCCCTCTTCGGCGCCCTCGTCGGCCTGGGCCTCGGCCTCGGCTGGGGCGCCACCGGGCAGAAGGTGCTGGCCTCGCAGGGCCTGGGCATCCTGCAGATCCCCTGGACCACGATCGTGACCGTCTTCATCGGCTCCGCGGTGGTCGGCCTCCTCGCCGCCCTCCTCCCGGCCTTCCGGGCCGGCCGGATGAACGTCCTGAACGCCATCGCGACGGACTGATGCCCGTACCCGGGTCCTGGCCTCCCGGCCGGGCTCGGGTACGGCTCGGCTCCGGCCCCGGAACGCCCTCCCGGCGTCCCGGGGCCGCGCCGTTCCCCGCGCCCCGGCCGGGCGCCGCCTCGCGCGGGGCGCCCGCGGCGGGGTGTACCGGCGGTGGACCCGGGCCGGAGGCCGTACGCTGGAAGGACCCCCGGCCCGTGACACGTGTCGGGCGGTTCGCGTTGCCCGCGGGACAGCGGCGCGGCGCACACCCAGCGCACCCGCGTGCGTCAACCCGTAAACCCCGGGACGGAATGTTCATGAGTCTGAACGGTCTGGTCGACGCAGCCGTCGCCGACAGCGCCCTCGCTGAGGCGGTCCAGGCCGCGGTCTCCGGATCGCGGCCGCACGTGGACCTGGTCGGTCCGCCGGCCGCCCGCCCGCTCGCCGTCGCGGCGCTCGCCGCGAAGGCGCACCGCACGGTGCTCGCCGTCACCGCCACCGGGCGGGAGACCGAGGACCTGGCCGCGGCACTGCGCTCGATGCTGCCGCCCGACACCGTGGTGGAGTACCCGGCGTGGGAGACGCTGCCGCACGAGCGGCTGTCCCCGCGCAGCGACACCGTCGGCCGTCGGCTCGCGGTGCTGCGCCGGCTGGCGCACCCGCGGGCCGACGACCCGTCGGCCGGCCCCGTACAGGTCGTGGTCGCCCCGATCCGCTCGGTGCTCCAGCCGCAGGTCACAGGGCTGGGCGACCTGGAGCCCGTGGCGCTGACCAACGGGAGCACCGCTGACCTGGGCACCGTCGTCGACGGCCTGGCGGCGGCGGCGTACGCACGGGTGGAGCTGGTCGAGAAGCGCGGCGAGTTCGCGGTGCGCGGCGGCATCCTCGACGTCTTCCCGCCGACCGAGGAGCACCCGCTGCGGGTGGAGTTCTGGGGCGACGAGGTCGAGGAGATCCGCTACTTCAAGGTGGCCGACCAGCGCTCCCTCGAAGTCGCCGAGCACGGCCTGTGGGCGCCGCCCTGCCGCGAGCTGCTGCTCACCGACGACGTACGGGCGCGGGCCGCCGAGCTGGCCGTCGCGCACCCCGAGCTGCGTGAAATGCTGGACAAGATCGCCGAGGGCATCGCGGTCGAGGGCATGGAGTCGCTGGCCCCGGTGCTGGTGGACTCCATGGAGCTGCTGCTCGACGTGCTGCCCGCCGGGTCGATGACGGTGGTGTGCGACCCGGAGCGGGTACGGACGCGGGCCGCCGACCTGGTGGCGACCTCGCAGGAGTTCCTGGAGGCGTCCTGGGCGGCCTCGGCGGGCGGCGGCGAGGCGCCGATCGACCTGGGCGCCGCGTCGCTGTGGCCGATCGCCGACGTCCGGGAGCGGGCGCGCGAGCTGGGCGTGCCGTGGTGGTCGGTGAGCCCCTTCGCCGCCGACGAGGCCGACGACCTGGACGGCGACACCCTCAAGCTGGGCATGCGCGCCCCCGAGCTCTACCGCGGCGACACCGCGCGGGCGCTGGCCGACACCAAGGGCTGGATCGCCGACGGCTGGCGGACGGTCTACGTCACCGAGGGCCACGGCCCGGCCGCCCGGGTCGCGGAGGTGCTGGCAGGCGAGGGTATCGCGGCCCGGCTCGACGTGGAGCTGACCGGCCTCGCCCCCTCCGTGGTGCATGTCGCGACCGGGTCGATCGAGCACGGCTTCATCGATCCGGCGCTGCGGCTCGCGGTGCTGACCGAGACCGACCTGTCGGGGCAGCGGTCGTCCACCAAGGACATGGGGCGGATGCCCTCCCGGCGCCGCAAGACCATCGACCCGCTCACCCTGGCCGGCGGCGACTACATCGTGCACGAGCAGCACGGTGTCGGCCGCTACGTGGAGATGGTGCAGCGCACCGTCCAGGGTGCCACCCGGGAGTATCTGGTCGTCGAGTACGCCCCGGCCAAGCGCGGCCAGCCGGGCGACCGGCTCTTCGTGCCGACCGACCAGCTGGAGCAGATCACCAAGTACGTCGGCGGCGAGGCCCCGACGCTGCACCGGCTGGGCGGCGCGGACTGGACGAAGACCAAGGCGCGGGCCAAGAAGGCGGTCAAGGAGATCGCGGCCGACCTGATCCGGCTGTATTCGGCCCGGATGGCCGCCCCCGGCTACACCTTCGGGCCCGACACCCCCTGGCAGCGCGAGCTGGAGGACGCCTTCCCCTACGCGGAGACCCCCGACCAGCTCACCACCATCGCCGAGGTCAAGGAGGACATGGAGAAGTCCGTCCCGATGGACCGGCTGATCTGCGGCGATGTCGGCTACGGCAAGACCGAGATCGCGGTGCGGGCGGCCTTCAAGGCGGTGCAGGACGGCAAGCAGGTGGCCGTGCTGGTGCCGACGACGCTGCTGGTCCAGCAGCACTTCGGCACCTTCTCCGAGCGGTACGCGCAGTTCCCGGTCAAGGTGCGGGCGCTGTCCCGCTTCCAGAGCGACAGCGAGGCCAAGGCGGTACTCGAAGGGCTGCTGGACGGGTCGGTGGACATCGTCATCGGCACCCACCGCCTCTTCTCCTCCGAGACCCGCTTCAAGGACCTCGGCCTGGTCGTGGTGGACGAGGAGCAGCGCTTCGGCGTCGAGCACAAGGAGCAGCTCAAGAAGCTGCGGGCCAACGTCGATGTGCTGACCATGTCCGCCACCCCCATCCCGCGCACCCTGGAGATGGCGGTCACCGGCATCCGCGAGATGTCCACCATCACCACCCCGCCGGAGGAGCGGCACCCGGTGCTCACCTTCGTCGGGCCGTACGAGGAGAAGCAGATCGGCGCCGCCATCCGGCGTGAACTGCTGCGCGAGGGCCAGGTCTTCTACATCCACAACCGCGTCGAGTCCATCGACCGGGCCGCCGCCCGGCTGCGCGAGATCGTGCCGGAGGCGCGGATCGCCACCGCCCACGGGCAGATGGGGGAGACGGCCCTGGAGTCGGTCGTGGTCGACTTCTGGGAGAAGCGCTTCGACGTGCTGGTCTCGACCACGATCGTGGAGTCCGGGATCGACATCCCCAACGCCAACACCCTGATCGTCGAGCGCGGCGACACCTTCGGCCTGTCCCAGCTGCACCAGCTGCGCGGCAGGGTCGGCCGCTCCCGCGAGCGCGGCTACGCCTACTTCCTCTACCCGCCGGAGAAGCCGCTCACCGAGACCGCGCACGAACGGCTCGCCACCATCGCCCAGCACACCGAGATGGGCGCGGGCATGTACGTCGCCATGAAGGACCTGGAGATCCGCGGCGCGGGCAATCTCCTCGGCGGCGAGCAGTCCGGCCACATCGCGGGCGTCGGCTTCGACCTGTACGTCCGGATGGTGGGCGAGGCCGTCGCCGACTACCGCTCGGCCCTGGAGACGGGCGGCGAGCCGGAGGAGACGCTGCTCGAGGTCAAGATCGAGCTGCCGGTCGACGCCCATGTCCCGCACGACTACGCCCCAGGTGAACGGCTGCGGCTGCAGGCCTACCGCGCCATCGCCGCCGCCAATTCCGCCGAGGACGTCACCGCCGTCCGCGAGGAACTGGTCGACCGCTACGGCCCGCTGCCCGAACCGGTGGAGAATCTGCTGCTGGTGGCCGGCCTGCGGATGCTGGCCCGCAAGGTCGGCGTCAGCGACATCACCCTGCAGGGCGGCAACATCCGCTTCGGCCCGGTCGAGCTGCGCGAGTCGCAGGAGCTGCGGCTGTCGCGGCTCCACCCGCGCGCCGTCCTCAAGCCCGCCGCCCGCCAGGTCCTGGTGCCCCGCCCGTCCACCTCGCGCATCGGCGGCAAGCCGGTGGTGGGCCGGGAACTCCTCCAGTGGACCGCCGACTTCCTGACCACCGTCCTCGACACGTAATCCCCTGTCTCTCCCTTCCCTCCTCCGCCCCGGCCGGCGGTCGCCGCGGCCCCCGCGGTTACAGTGCGGGCGTGACGATCACCGGTGCGGGGACGAACGTACGGCCGCTGGCTCCCGGGCAGCGCGCCCGGCTGCTGGTCGGTGACATCGACGGCGGCGAGCCGCGGCTGGTCCACGAGACCGCGGACAGCGCCCTGGAGGCGCCCAACTGGTCGCCCGACGGCCGCTGGCTGGTCGTCAACCAGGACGGCCTGCTGCTGCGGATCCCCGCCGACGCCGCCCCCGGCGACGGCGTGCTGCCCGAGGTCATCGACACCGGCGGCATCACCGACGCCAACAACGACCACGTGCTGTCGCCGGACGGCGCCACCATCTACCTGTCGGCCGGCGACGGGCACATCCACGCGGTGCCCTTCACCGGCGGCCCCGCCCGCCGCGTCACCAACGACCACGCCCCTGGCCCCTTCCGCCACTTCCTGCACGGCGTCTCACCTGACGGGCTGACCCTGTCCTACGTCGGCGTCGAGCCCCACGGCGGTGACGAATGGGGCTACCGCAACATCTTCACCCTCCCGGCCGCCGGCGGCCCCGACACCCGGCTGACCGACAGCCCGGCCCCCGCGGACGGCCCGGAATTCACCCCGGACGGCGGCTGGATCCTCTTCAACTCCGAGCACGGCGCCACCGCCCCCGGTCACGCCCAGCTCTTCCGGATGCGCCCCGACGGCTCGGAGCTGACCCGGCTGACCTCCGACGAACGCGTCAACTGGTTCCCCCATCCCTCCCCCGACGGACGGCACATCCTCTACATCAGCTTCCCGCCCGGCACCGAGGGCCACCCCGCCGACCGCGACGTCGTCCTGCGACTCCTGGACTCCGCCGGCGGCCCGCCCCGCGACCTGCTCGCCTTCTTCGGCGGCCAGGGCAGCCTCAACGTCAACAGCTGGTCCCCCGACAGCCGCCGCTTCGCCTACGTCGACTACCCGGTCGGCGAGCCGTCGGACAGGTCCTAGGTGCGGCGCAGGATCACATAGCCGTCCTGAGCGGCTATCTGCGTGTACGTCGCGCCCGGGTGCAGCTGCGTGCCGTAGGTCACCGGGTCCGGCACCCATCCGCTGGAGTTGTCCAGCGCGATGTACTGGGGCACCACCCCGGTCGCACCGCCGACCCAGTAGACGGTGGTGCGGTGCACCAGCCGGCTGATCGGTCCGACGTTCGCCTCCACGGTGGCGCCGTCGGGTATCAGGTCCAGCAGCTTTTCCACCGACTTGGTGCGCGCGTCGACCTTGTAGGTGTCGCTGTGGCTGAGCGACGCCAGCGGCAGCGACAAGGTCAGCGCCATCGCCGCCCCGACGGCCGCGGCCGGCACCCCGGACGCGTACGACCGCAGCCACGGCCGCCGGCTCTGCCGGGAGCGGTCCGCCGCGTCCACGAGGGCCAGGAAGATCACCGGCATCAGCACCGCGCTGTAGTGCCAGGCCGTGCCCCAGTTCTCCGGGTAGTGCGACAGGAACCGCCAGCCGATGGTCGGCAGCGCCGCCACGATCAGCGGTGACCGCAGCGCCAGCAGCCCGCTGGTCGGCAGCAGTATCCACAGCAGGGTCCGCAGCGCGGTGCCGAACGGGACGTGCCCGGTCATCGTGCCGTCACCGTTGATGTGGTTGAACGCGTCGTAGCCGGGGCCGTGGAAGGCCGGGATCAGCACACCGAGGGCCAGCGCGGATGCCGCCACCCCGAAGCCCATCAGCCCGATCGCCCATGGTCCGTAACGCTGCGCGTCGCTCAGCGGCGCCTCCACCTGGTCACCTCCTTCCGGTGCCTCGTCCTTGTCCCCGTCCTTGTCCGCACCGGCCGACTGCTCCTCGTCCGGCGCCCCGGCCTGCGCCGGGACGGCCGCGTCGGGCACCCCGGTCTCCCGTGTTCGCCACCACACGATCGCGCCGATCGTCGCGGCCGTAACGCCCAGGTCCTCCTTGACCAGCACCAGCGGCAGCGCCCACCACATCGCGGCGCCCCAGCGCCTGCGGATCACCGCCTCCAGCGAGAAGGCCAGCAGCGGCATCGCGAAGGCGATCTCGTGGAAGTCGAAGTCGACCGCCCGCTGCACCCCCCACGACAGCCCGTACGCCGCGCCCACGGCCAGCCCGCGCCCCCGCCCGAGCAGCAGGCCGGCGCCCCGGGTGACCGGAACCACCGACAGCGCGAACAGCAGCGCCTGGGCCACCAGCAGCGTCGCCGGGGTCGGGAAGACCCGGTAGAAGGGCGCTATCAGTGCCGTGATCGGGCTGAAGTGGTCGCCGAGCGCATTGAACCCGGGGCCCTTCAGCGGTGTGGTCGGCGCCTGGAGGTGCGCGTAGCCGCGTACCGCCTGCTCGAAGATGCCCAGGTCCCACGACATCGTCAGCATCCGGCGATACCGGACCAGCGACAGCAGGACGTAGGCGACGAAGAAGACGACGCCCAGCAGATACGGGTCCGGCCGCACCCCCGCGAGGCGCAGTCTCAGCCCCGCAAGGCCGGCGGCGCCCGGTGAGGCGGCACGCGGCGCGGACTCGCCGCTCTGCTGGGGTATGACGGCCTCGGCCCTGTCCATCGTCGTCCTCCCGAGGAAGCGGGGTCGGGGTCTGCGGAAAAGATACGGGACGAGACTGTCCTCGCGGGACCCATGGGGAGGACCGGACCTTCGCCCACCTGTCCCGGTCCCCCCGCGGCCTGCCCTCCGTCCCGTACCCCGGTCCGCCCTTCTGCCCGCCTCCCCTGCCGGTCAGGGGCCGGGCGAGCCGGTCGTACGGGTCAGCCGGTCTTGGTCCACGCGCCGCAGCCGGATGTCTTGAAGTAGGCGTCGCCGCGGGCGATCGTGACCACGGACGCGCCGGTGACGTTGTCATTCGCGGATATCGAGTCCACCCCGTGCAGCGCGTCCTTGGCCCGCTCCCAGTAGCACGCGTCCCCGCCGCTGGTCTTGTACGTGCCGGCGGCTATGTCCGTGCCCACCTTGAACATGCCGTCGCCGGGCATCGACGTCTTCGGAGTGCCGGGTTTGTCGGCGCCGGCGGTGAACCAGTCCTTGCAGTCGGTCGTCTTGAAGATCTTGTCGGTCTTCTTGATCGTCACGTAGCTGCTGCCGGTCACGTTGTCGTTCGCCAGGATCGAGTCCACCTCGCCCTTGGCGTCCTTGGCCCGCTCCCAGTAGCACATGCCGTCGGCGTTCCCACTGGTCTTGTACGTGCCGGGCTGGATGTCGGTGCCGACCTGGAAGGTGCCGTCGCCCTTGAAGGCCGGCTTGGCGGCCGGCTTGTCCTCTTTCCTCTTGGCGGGCGCGGACGCGGGTGCGGACGAGGCGGCGGTGGTCGCCTTGCCGCCGGCCGGGCCGGAGGAGCCGGGCGAGGAAGCGGAACCGTCCGCAGGACCGCAGGCCGCCGCGCCGATCGTGAGGACGGCAGCGACGGTGCCCGCAGCGGCGAGCCGGACGAGAGACGACGTGGACATGGGAATTCCCCCCATTGCTCGGCGGGCCTCGATGACCCTGTGAACCGTTGTCACCATGAGAGCATCTGACTGTGAACTCAGTCAACAGTGATTCTCGAAAGAGTGATGTTCACGCCGTGAAGGGGTTCGACCACGCTCGCTGGGTATGCTCGCTCACACGAACACAGGCATCGCGGACGAGCGGGGAAGGAGAGGACCGTGCCCGAGCACGCGAGTGAGGTGACAGCGGCGGGAATCGCCAGGCTGGCCGGCGTCGGAAGGGCCGCCGTCAGCAACTGGCGCCGGCGCCACGACGACTTCCCCAGGCCCGTCGGCGGGTCCGACACCAGCCCCACCTACGAGTTGACCGCCGTCGAGCGCTGGCTCCACGACCAGGGCAAGCTGCCTTCCGTGCCGCTGCACGAGCGGTTGTGGCAGCGGGCCGGCAGCCACCCCGACGGTGTGCCGGCCGCGCTGCGCGTCGCGGGATCGATGCTGATGGTCTTCCAGGGGGACCCCGGCTTCTCGGTCAGCTACAGTGCCGCGTCCGACGACGAGTTGGCCGCCCGCCTGCCGGCCGACATGGAAAAGGCCCTGGCGGCGCGCTTCGGCCCGGAGCATCCAGTGCGGCTGCCTGACCGGATCGACGACGCCCTGCCCCTGCTGCGCACGACCGCGAAGTTCGCTCAGGACACCGGCCCGGCGCAGACCTACGAGTTCCTGTTCGGCCGCTATCTGGACGCCAATCCGCGGCAGTTCACCCTCACCCCGCAGGGACCGGCCGAGCTGATGGCCGCGCTCGTCGGCGACCGGCCAGGCAGTGTGCTCGATCCCGCCTGCGGCAGCGGAGCCCTGCTGCGCGCCTCGGCCGCCAGCGGGGCCGTGCACGGGCAGGAGATCGATCCCGAGCTGGCGTCGCTCACCGCGCTGCGGCTCGCGATCGGCTCCGACCCGGCCGTCCGTATCCGGGTCGGACCGGGCGACAGCCTGCGGCAGGACGCCTTCCGCGGGGTGACCGTCGACACCGTGCTGTGCCACCCGCCGTTCAACGACCGCAACTGGGGTTACGACGAGCTGGGTTACGACCCGCGCTGGGAGTACGGTTTCCCGGCCCGCACCGAGTCGGAGCTGGCCTGGCTGCAGCACTCCCTTGCCCATGTCCGCGACGGAGGCACCGTCGTGATGCTCATGCCTCCGGCCGCCGCGTCCCGCCGGTCCGGCCGCCGTGTGCGCGCCGACCTCTTGCGCCGCGGTGCGCTGCGCGCGGTCGTGGCGCTGCCCGCGGGAGCAGCTCCGCCGCACGGACTGCCGCTCCACCTGTGGGTGCTGCGCAAACCGGACCCCGATCGGCGGCCTCCGGCGGAGCTGCTGCTGTTCGACGCGGCCGGCATACCGGGACACGGGGCGGAGAAGGCGCCCTGGTACGCCGTCAGCGCGGCCGTCCTGGAGGCGTGGGCGGCGTTCGACCGGCACGGTACGGTGCAAGGCCGCCCCGGCGTCAGCCGCACACTGCCCGTCATCGAACTGCTCGACGACGACGTGGACGTGACCCCCGCCCGGCATCTGCCGCCAGCTGCCGCGGACGGCGGCGCCGCCGCGCTGGAGTCCGTGCGGGACCTGCTGGCGAAGACGCTGCGCCGGACCGCGGAGATAGCCCCGGCGCCTCCGGCGGCGGGGGAGCCCGCCCGCTGGCCGACCACGACCGTCGGCGAACTCGCCCGGGCCGGCGCCCTGGTGATGCGCGCGGGCGGCGGGGGCACCGCTCCCGTGGACGGTTCAGCGGCCCGCCACGCCGTGCTGACCGAGCACGACGTGGCCGCGGGCGGCGACCCGACAGGCCTGCTGCCGCCGGGCCGGCCGGACGGTTCCTTCGAGGAGCCGGTGCTTGTCGCGGAAGGCGACGTGGTGGTGCCGGTCCTGGGCGGCGGCGCGGTGGCCCGGGTGGTGGACGGTGCGACGGCCGGCGCCGCCCTGGGCCGCAACGTGTACCTGCTCCGTCCGGACACCACGGCCCTCGATCCGTGGTTCCTCGCCGGGTTCCTGCGCGGCACCGCCAACACCCGCCAGGCCAGCAGTTTCGCTTCGACATCCACCCGGCTCGACGTGCGCCGCCTGCAGGTGCCGCGGCTGCCACTGGCCGACCAGCGGCGGTACGGCGAGCGCTTCCGCACACTGGCGGCCTTCGAGGAGGCGCTGCGTCAGGCGACCCACCTGGGCGACCGACTTGTCCAGGGGCTCTACGACGGACTGACCGACGGCACGGTGCGGCCCGGGTAGTTGTCCACAGGCCGGGGCAGAAGCGGCGCCGCCTGTCCGTTGTGGCCGATACGCTCTCGACTAGTCATCCGCTTCGACGACCAGGAGCACCAGATGTACGGCCCCGGCATCGCCCCGCCGCAGCCCCGACCCGCCGCTCGCGGGAGCGTGATCTGGCTGCGCGTGCTCTTCACCGCTCTGCCGGTGCTGTCGCTCGGCTTCCTCGCCTGGGGTTCGCTGTTGCGGCTGGCGGTGGTGCGCCGGCACTCGCTGGACTGGGCGCTGATGGTGCTCGACATCGTGGCGATCATCATCGGCTACACACTGGTCGGGCTGGCCCACGACAACACCGACACCTGGCAGTCCAACGCCGGCACGCTGACCGTCCTGGTGTGCATGTTCGGCACCCCCGCCTATTACCTCGTCATGGACATCAGGCGGCGGGACAACCGGCCGGCCGGCTACGCGATGCCCGCCGGTTACGGGATGCCGAATCCGTACGCCACCGGGTACGGACCGATGCCCGGGCCGGTGCACGGGGGTCCGGCGCACGGCGGGATACCCCGGCCCGCGCCGATGCAGGCCCAGTCGCCCATGCCGACGCAGACGCCCACGCCCATGCCGACATCCACCCCGATGCCGACGTCCCCGCCCATGTCCGCGCAGACCCCCGTGCCGAACCGGCCGCCGGTGCCGCGGATCAACCAGGTGCGGGCGGAGCTGGACGAGTTGAGCGACTACCTCCGTAAGGAGGAGGGCCGGTGATCGGTCGGCTCATCGCCGGCCGGTACGAACTGGCCACCGTCATCGGCCAGGGCGGCATGGGCCAGGTGTGGACCGCCTACGACCGGCGGCTGGACCGCCGGGTCGCGGTGAAGCTGCTGCGGCCCGACAAGATCGCCGACGGCGCGGACGCCGACGAGCTGCGGCAGCGCTTCGACCGGGAGTGCCGGGTCACCGCCCAGGTCGACCACCCCGGCCTGGTGACCGTCCACGACGCCGGGGCGGACGGCGACGAGCTGTATCTGGTGATGCAGTACGTGGAGGGGGCCGACCTCGGCGACCATCTCGCCGAGCACGAGCCGTATCCGTGGCCGTGGGCCGTCGCAGTGGCCGCCCAGCTGTGCGCGGTGCTGTCCGCGGTCCACGCGGTGCCGATAGTGCACCGCGACCTCAAGCCGCGCAATGTGATGGTCCGGCCCGACGGCACGCTCACCGTGCTCGACCTGGGAGTCGCGTCGGTGATGGACACCGACACGACCCGGCTGACGCACACCGGTTCGCCGATCGGCAGCCCGGCGTACATGGCGCCGGAGCAGGCGATGGGCGGCGCGGTCGGGCCGCGCACCGACCTGTACGCGCTCGGCGTGCTGCTCCACGAACTGCTCAGCGGCAATGTCCCGTTCGCGGGCACCACGGCGCTCGGCGTGCTGCACCGGCATCTGTACGAGGCGCCCGTGCCGCTGCGCCAGCTGCGGCCCGAAGTGCCCGAGCCGCTGGAGTCCCTTGTGCTGCGGCTGCTCGCCAAGGACCCGCAGCACCGGCCGGCCGGTGCGCAGGACGTCTACCGCGAGCTGGCCGCGTTGCTGCCGCCCCCGGGCTCCGTGCACCGGGCGCCGGGCCCGCTGGACCCGACGCGGCCCTTTGTGCGGCCCCAGGCGCCCTGGCCCGACCAGGTCGTGGCGATGGCCCCGGCCGTGCCCCCGCCGCTGCCCCCGCGACCGGCGCACGCGCCGAAGGGCGCCGACCTGGCGACCGCCGTCGACGAGGTCAAGCGGCTGCTCGACGCGGGCCGGATCACCCAGGCCGTGGACCTGCTCGGCGGCATCATCCCGGCCGCCGCGGAGAAGCACGGCGAGCACTCGCCGGTCCTGCGCGCCCTGCGCAAGCAATATGCGGCGACACTGATGGAGGACGGCCAGTACCGCCGCGCGCTGCCCGAACTGCGTCGGCTGTCGGACCAGTTCGCCTCGCAGTACGGCGGCGCCGACCGCCAGGCGCTGCAGTTCCGCTACGAGGCGGCGCAGTGCCTGGAGCACCTCGGCGACCCCAGGGCGGCGCTGGCCGAATACCGCGTGCTGCTCCCGTACTTCGAGCGGTACGCCACCACCAGCCCCGGCACACCGCTGGACATCCGCCGCAGGACCGCCCATCTGCTGCTGTCCGTCGGCGACCGGGCCGCCGCCCGTGAGGTCCTCACCCGCCTCCTCTACGACGCCGACCGCGTCCACGGCCCGCACCACCCCTTCGCCACCGAGATCCGCAGAACGCTGTCCTGGCTCGGCCAGGTGCAGGGGTAGGCAGGGCGCGGGGCCAGGCGGGGGGAAGGGGGAGACGGGTCACTCCCGGCGCAGCACCACGTAGCCGCCCGCGTCCGCCACGGTCGTGTAGCGGGCGTGCGGGTGCAGTTGCAGGGCGTAGCCTGCCGGGTCCTCCAGCCACTTGGAGCGGTTCTCGAAGGCCAGGTAGTCCGGCGCCAGGCCGCCGGTCTGGCCGACCCAGTAGACGGTGGTGCGCCGCACCAGCCGGCTGAGCGGCCCGACGTTCGCCTCCACCGTCGCCCCGTCGGGGATGCGCGCGAGTGCCCTCTTGGCGGCCCTGGTGGGACCGTCGACCTCGTACGCGGCCCGGTGGCTCAGTCCGGCCAGCGGCAGTTGGGTGCACAGGGCGAGTGCGGCGCCGAGCATCACGGCCGGCAGCGCGCGGACGTGGGAGCGCAGCCACGGCGCCGCCCAGCGGCTTCCCGGAGCGGCGGCGCCGATCAGCGCGGCGCAGTCCACCGCGGCGAGGAAGACCACCGGCATCAGGACGGCGTTGTAGTGCCAGTCGGTGCCCCAGTTCTCCGGGTAGTGCGACAGGAAGCGCCAGCCGAGGGTCGGCACCACGACCAGCATCAGCGGCGAGCGCAGCGCGAGCAGTCCGCCGGCCGGCAGCAGGAGCCACAGCACGGTGCGCAGCGCGGTGACCGGCGGGACGTGGCCGGTGAGCGAACCGTCGCCGTTGATGTGGTTCAGCGCGTCGTAGCCGGCGCCGTGGAAGGCCGGGATGAGCCCCCCGACCTCCCAGGCCGACGCGACGGCCCCGAAGGCCGCCAGGCTCAGCGCCCAACTGCGGACGTGCCCGCCGCCCTTCGGGCCGCGTACCGTCTCGCGGCCTGCCCGCAGCCACACCACCGCGCCGATCATCGCGACCGCCGCCCCCATGTCCTCCTTGACCAGCACCAGCGGCGCCGCCCACCCGAGCGCCGTCCGCCAGCGCCGCCGCAGGACGGCTGCCAGCGAGAAGGCCAGCAGCGGCACGGCGAAGGCGATCTCATGGAAGTCGAAGTCCACTGCCCGCTGCACACCCCACGACAGCCCGTACGCGGCCCCCACCGCCAGTCCGCGGCTGCGGCCCAGCACCTGCGCCGCCGCCCGCGTCACGGGCACGACCGAGAGCGCGAACAGCAGCGCCTGGGCGACCAGCAGGGTCGCCGGGGTCGGGAGGGCCCGGTAGAAGGGCGCGATGAGGGCGGTGATGGGGCTGAAGTGGTCGCCGAGCACGTTGAAGCCCGGCCCCTTGAGGTCGGCGACGGGAGCGCGCAGGCGGGCGTAGCCGCGTACGGCCTGTTCGAAGATGCCCAGGTCCCACGACATCGTCTCCATGCGGCGGTAACGCGAAAGCGACAGCGCCGAGTAGAGGGCGAGGAAGCCTGCGGCGAGCAGCCACGGATCGAGACGGGCCGGCACCCCCACCCGCCGCCGTGCCGCCGCACCCGTCACAAATGCCGCGGGCACCGCGGGCGTCGCCCACTGCGCCGGCGCGGCAATGTCCCGCGCCCCGGACTCCTGGGCCGGCAATACGGCCTCCGCCCTGTCCCTGTCGCCGTCCATACGCGGGTCCTCTCTTCGCGTCGGCCGCCCCGCCGATGTCCACGGCTCGCCCGTTTCGCCCCGGTTCGGGGTGTCACCAGCTTGGCCGTGGCGGGGCCGGTCCTGACCGCGGCACGCCGACGCCGGTCCCCTCGTCGCAGTCGGCGGTACGAGGAGCGCGCCGGAGCCGTAGTCTCCGGCGGTGGGGGAAGGCAGTTGGCGAACTGTTTTTCCGCTCGTCGCAGCGGCTGTCACGGGGGGCCGTCCCACCTGCCCCGACCCCACATCCCGCCAGGACCCGCCCCGGGCTCCCGGCCGACCCTTGAGAGGCGCAGATGGCGCAGACAGCGCAGAAGAACGCCGGGACCACCGTCCGCACCCTGGTCTGCACGGCGGCCCTCGCCCTCGCCCTGGGCGGCACCCTCGCGGGCTGCAAGGACCCGACGGGCGGCGCGGCCACGAGCAGCGCCGCGCCGCCCGGAGCCGGAGCCACGGGCGCCCACGGCAGCGCCCTGGCGGCGGTCGACAGCCTCACAGTGAAGGGGCGGGCGCCGAAGACCGGCTACACCCGGGACAAATTCGGCGCGGCCTGGGCCGACACCGACCACAACCACTGCGACACCCGCGACGACATACTCAAGCGCGACCTGCGCCAGACGACGTTCCGCGACGGCGCCAAGAAGTGCATAGTGACCGCCGGCACCCTCGCCGATCCCTACACCGGCACGCGGATCACGTACACCCGCGGTGCGAGCAAGGTCGACATCGACCACGCCGTCGCACTTTCCGACGCCTGGCAGAAGGGCGCCCAGCAGTGGACGGCCGACAAGCGGCGGAATTTCGCCAACGACCCGCTCAACCTGCTGGCCGTCGACGCGTCCACCAACCGCCGCAAGAGCGACGGCGACACCGCCACCTGGCTGCCGCCGAACACCGCCTTCCGCTGCACCTATGTGGCGCGGCAGGTGGCGGTGAAGAAGAAGTACGGCGTATGGGTGACATCGGGCGAACGCGACGCCATGCGCAAGGTGCTGGGCGGCTGCCCCAAGGAGCCGCTGCCGGCCGGCTGACCTGTCACGGGACGGCGCGGGCACGCGGCGGGAACGGGGGTCCGGGGCCGGCTGTGCGGATCCTGTTGGTCCTAGTGCTGGATATCGGCGCCCCTGGATCAATATCCTCGTGCTCGATCATCACATCAGCATCGTGAGGCTTGTTCCCTGCCGGGAGGCACCCATGGTCCGCCGCCGCACCGCCGTCTCGATCGCCGCAGCCGCGCTGCTGCTGGCATCGCCCGCCCTCACCGCGTGCGGGTCGGGACCGGCGCAGCCAGGCGCCGCGGCCCTGATCGGCGACCAGAAGATCACCGTGTCCGCGCTCCAGCACAAGGTCAACGAGGTGCGGGCGGCGCAGGCCGCGTCGTCCCAGGCCGACCAGCAGAGCGCGGCAGGCGGTAAGCTGTCGACCCAGACGCTGAGCATGCTGGTGCAGAACACCGTCATCGAACGGGCCGCCGCCGACGCCAAGGTGACGGTCAGCGACGGCGAGGTGCAGCAGCAGCACGCCGCGGCGCTCCAGCAGTTCGGCGGGAGCGAGAAGGCGCTCGACGCGGCGCTGCTGCAGCAGTACGACATCGTGCCGGCCGGCGCCGACAGCTTCTTCCGCACCAACGCGCTGGTCGGCAAGCTGATCATGAGCCTGGGCTTCCAGCCGGGCAGCGACGGCGGGCAGACCGCGATCGTCGACGCCCTGTCCAAGACCGCGGACGAGCTGGGTGTGAAGATCAACCCGCGCTACGGCGCCTGGGACGCGAAGAAGGCGATCATCGGCGACGCCACCGACCCGTGGGTGGTCACCAGGACCCCGGGCGCGGCGGCGCCGGCGGCGTGACGCCGCTGTCCGACCCTCGCGGTACGTTCGAGGTGTGAACGACGACGACACCACGGGCGGCCCCGGCCGGCTGATCCTGCTCACCACCAGCCACCGCGTCGCGCCCGGCCAGCTGTCCTGGCCGGCGTGGCAGACGCTGCGCGGCGCCGACCGGGTGCTGTGCGCCGACCCCCGGCACCCGCAGCTGCCGTTCCTGCGGGAGGCGGGCGTGACCGTCGAAGTGGCCGCGCCCACCGGCCGGGAGCTGGCCGAGGCGACGGCGGGCGGCCGTACGGTGGTGTATCTGCCCGCGGGCGGCGGCGAGGGCGACCCGGCCGTCACCGGCGAGCTGGCCAGGCTCGGCGGCTCGGGGCGGGTCGCGATGCCCGACCTGGAACTGCTGCCCGGGTCGTACGACCTGCCCGGCGCCCGGCTGCTCGACCTGGTCCAGGTGATGGACCGGATCAGAGCCGAGTGCCCCTGGAGCAGCCTGCGCACCCACGAGGACCTGGCGAAGTACGGCATCGAGGAGATGTACGAGCTGGTCGAGGCGATCGAGGACGGCGACCGGGAGGCGGTCCGCGAGGAGCTGGGGGACGTCCTGCTCCAGGTGGTCTTCCACGCGGTGATCGCCGAGGGCCACCCGGAGGAGCCGTTCGGGATCGACGACGTGGCCGCCGGCCTGGTCGCCAAGCTGGTCCACCGGCACCCGCACATCTTCGGCGACGAGGTCGCCGAGACCCCCGAGCAGGTGCGGGCGAACTGGGTGCGGCTCAAAGGCGTCGAGAAGGCCCGCGACTCGGTCGCCGACGGCGTCCCGCTCGCGTCCCCCGCACTGGCGCTGGCGGCCAAGCTCGCCGGACGGGCGAGGGAGGCGGGCCTGCCGCAGCCGGTCACCCCGCCGGCCCCGCTCTACGACGACGAGACCGCCCTCGGCGACCACCTGCTGGCCGAGGCCGCCGCGGCCCAGTCGGCGGGCATCGACCCGGAGGCGGCCCTGCGCCACGCCGCACGGCGCTATCGCGCGGCCATACGCGAGGCGGAGACCGAGCCCGGCGCCGCGGCGCGGGCGCGGACCTCGGCGGCCGGGCGGGACGGGGCCGAGGGGTAGCGGCCGGTTCACGTACCGTCGGGGGATGACCGAATCCGCCGCCGTGCCCGAGCTTTTCACCTGGGAGTTCGCCACCGATCCCTACCCGGCCTACGCATGGCTGCGCGAGCACTCCCCGGTCCACCGCACGACGCTGCCCAGCGGCGTCGAGGCCTGGCTGGTCACCCGGTACGCGGACGCCCGGGAGGCGCTGGCGGACGCGCGGCTGAGCAAGAATCCGGTCCACCACGCGGGTTCGCCGGGCGCGCGCGGCAAGACCGGCATCCCGGGGGAGCGGAGCGCGGATCTGATGACGCATCTGCTCAACATCGATCCGCCCGACCACACCAGACTGCGCCGCCTCGTGTCCACGGCCTTCACCCCGCGCCGGGTTGCCCGCTTCGGACCGCGGGTGCAGCAGCTGACGGACCGTTTCGTGGACGGCTTCGCGGCCCGCGGCGAGGCGGACCTGATCCACGACTTCGCCTTCCCGCTGCCGATCTACGCGATCTGCGACCTGCTGGGGGTGCCGGCCGAGGACCAGGACGACTTCAGGGACTGGGCCGGGATGATGATCCGGCACGGCGGCGGTCCGCGCGGCGGTGTGGCGCGCTCGGTCAAGCGGATGCGGGCGTACCTCGTGGAGCTGATCCACCGTAAGCGCGCCGAGCTGACCGCCGGCACGGGCAGCGGCGTGGACGGCGGCCCGCCCGACGACCTGATCTCCGGGCTGATCAGGGCGAGCGACCACGGCGAGCACCTGACGGAGAACGAGGCCGCGGCAATGGCCTTCATCCTGCTGTTCGCCGGCTTCGAGACAACGGTCAACCTGATCGGCAACGGCATGCACACGCTGCTGACGCACCCGGGTCCGCGCGCCGAGCTGCAGGCGTCCCTGGGCCGCGGCGAGAGCGCCCTGCTGGAGAGCGCGGTCGAGGAACTGCTGCGCCACGACGGCCCGGTGGAGCTGGCGACCTGGCGCTACGCGACCACCGCGCTGACCGTCGGCGGGCAGCCCGTCGCGGCGGGCGACCCGGTCCTCGTGGTGCTCGCCGCCGCCGACCGCGATCCCGCGCGTTTCTCCGCGCCCGACGCCGTAAACCTCGCGCGGGCCGACAATCCGCATCTCGGGTACGGGCACGGCATCCACTACTGCCTCGGCGCCCCGCTGGCTCGGCTGGAGGCGAGGACCGCGCTGGCGACGCTGCTCACCCGGCTGCCCGACCTGCGGCTGGCCGCCGATCCCGGTGACCTGCGCTGGCGCGGCGGTCTGATCATGCGTGGGCTGCGGACCCTGCCGGTGGCGTTCACACCCGTGGCGCCGCACGGGAAGTGACCGTACGTCAGGGCCGTGACCGCGACGTGATGAGCGCTACATCGACTTGTGATCCCCTGGCCAACACCGCTACGTTCTGCGGTCAACGCGAGGCACGCTCGGCTCGCGGGACGCGCCGGACCCCACGGTGCGCGGCACTTGCCGGTGACGGCGGGACGCGCGGGCGCGTAAGGCTGTGAGGAAAGGCGACCGCATGCTCTCGTCAGGGAACGGCAGGCACCGACGTCCCCGCCAGGCCCCAGCGGCCATGGTGACGGTCGCGGCGACCGGCGCGGGACTCGCGCTGCCGCTGCTGGGAGCCGGCGCGGGCGCCGCGCACGCCACGGAGGCCGGCACCTGGGACAAGGTCGCGATGTGCGAGACCGGCGGCCTGTGGAACGCCGACACCCACAACGGCTTCTACGGCGGCCTCGCCATCACCCAGGACACCTGGAGCCAGTACGGCGGCACGGTCTACGCCTCGCGGCCCGACATGGCCTCCCGGGCGCAGCAGATAGCCGTGGCGGAGAAGATCCTGGCCGATCTCGGCCCCGACGCCTGGCCCGGCTGCGAGCAGGGCACCGGACTGGTCACGGACACCGGGACACCCGGCACCGGCCAGACCGGCACCGCCCGCCGTGCCGCCGGCCGCCGGCACGCCGACCACCGCGCCGCCGGCCGCCGGTACGCCGACCGACCCCGCCTCGGGCACGGTGACGCCCCCTGCGGCCGACCCCGCCGCGCCCACGCAGAGCGCTCCTCCCGCCGCCCCGTCGGACCCCGCGGACCCCGGTACCCCCACGGACGGGGGCGGGCGCCACGGGCGCCCGTACAGCCCTTCCGACGAGGCGCTGGCCGCGGCCGACCGGGCGACCCGCACCGAAACCACCGCGGTCACCGCGAACACCGCGGATGTCAACGAGACCGGCAACACCGGCAATACGGGCGCGAGCGCCGGTACGGACCCGGGTACGTACAAGGTGGGCGAGGGCGACTCGCTGTCCGGGATCGCCGCCGATCATGACGTCGCCGGTGGATGGGGTCAGCTGTACGACGCCAACCACCAAGTGATCGGCGACAATCCAAACCTCATCAAACCCGGACAGATCCTGAATCTCGGCTGAGCCGTGACCGCCGGAAGGTCGAACTTCCGTGCCGTACGGGCCGACTGACAAAACGGACGTACGGTACTTCCAGGTCGCGCGGCGATGTGACAAGGCTCTCTCCCCTCCTGTGACCGGCTGCTCGCTCCCTGCTGAAATCCGGCGTTCCGACCTGCGGATTCGTCCAGCCCCCGAATGCCGGACGGCAGTTGGCGCCCGAAACGCGAGTGTTTGTTCAACCGGGTCCGGTGTGCTTAACGTCTAAGCGCCCGCCACAGCGGGCCCCGTCGGAGCGGAACGCCGAGTCCTGCCGCCGCACCCACGGGAACAGTCGACGCGAAAGCGCCGCAGGCAGGAGCGGGGGACCCACGGTCTTCCGCCGGACCAGAGGCAGTACGCCGCGCGGCACGGACAGCACGCCGCTGCGACGCCCACGCCACCGGTCCGGCTCGGGGTGAAGCCGGTCATCCGTGTACGTACAGCGGGTGCCGGCCGGGCAACTCACGCCCGAACCCGACAGCTGACCTCGTAGGCGTCGGTGAGGAACACACACATGGGTAAGCACCGTCGCGCCTCAAAGATGGTCCGATTCGCCACGTTCGCCGGTGTCGCCGGTACCGCCATCGCCCTGCCGCTGATCGGCGCCACGTCCTCCTCGGCCGCTTCCGTGGCCACCTGGGACGCCGTCGCACAGTGCGAGTCCGGTGGCAACTGGTCGATCAACACCGGCAACGGCTACTACGGCGGCCTGCAGTTCTCGCAGTCCAGCTGGGAAGCGGCCGGCGGCCTGCAGTACGCCTCCCGCGCCGACCTGGCCACCAAGGACCAGCAGATCGCGGCCGCCGAGAAGCTGCTCGCCATCCAGGGCCCCGGCGCCTGGTCCTGCGCGTCGGCCGGCGGCCTGACGTCGGGCGGCCCGTCGCCCGACATCAACCCCGGCGGCTCGTCCTCCTCGTCGTCCAGCTCCACCTCGGCCAAGAAGACCACCCCGGCCAAGAAGACCGCCCCGGCGAAGAGCACGGCCAAGCCTGCCAAGGCCGCCAAGCCCGCCAAGCCCGCAAAGAACACCGCCACGGACTGGCAGCGGCACTCCGGCCACAAGGGTGACTACACCGTCGTGTCCGGCGACAGCCTGTCCGGCATCGCCGCGAGCCACCACGTGGCCGGCGGCTGGCACAAGCTCTTCGACCTCAACAAGGACAGCGTCAAGGACGCCGACCTGATCTTCCCGGGTCAGCACCTGCACCTCGGCTGACGGCTGATCACCGGCCTGCTGCCGGGTTGTCCACCGGCAGGATCACGGACCGATCCCCGGGCGTCACCCGGCTGACGCCCGGGTGATCCCCCGGGCGGGACCTCACCGGCCGGCCGGGTACGCGGCTCGCCTCCGGGCGCCGCGTACCCGGCCGGTTTTCCGTCTCAGGGGCCGGGCCGAGGACCGGTACGGATGCCCCAGGCGGTTAGGCTCGTCCCGGAAAAGACGAGAAGACATCATCTGAAGGAGACAACGTGCCGTCCATCGACGTCGTCGTAGCCCGGGAAATCCTCGACTCGCGAGGCAACCCCACCGTCGAGGTCGAGGTCGGCCTCGATGACGGCAGCACGGGCCGGGCCGCAGTGCCGTCCGGCGCTTCCACCGGCGCCTTCGAGGCCCTCGAACTCCGCGACGGCGACAAGAACCGCTACCAGGGCAAGGGCGTCGAGAAGGCCGTCCTCGCCGTGATCGAGCAGATCGGCCCGGAGCTGGTCGGCTACGACGCCACCGAGCAGCGGCTGATCGACCAGGCGATGTTCGACCTGGACGCCACTCCCGACAAGTCCTCGCTCGGCGCCAACGCCATCCTCGGCGTGTCGCTGGCGGTCGCGCACGCCGCCTCCGAGGCCTCCGACCTGCCGCTCTTCCGCTACCTCGGCGGCCCGAACGCGCATGTGCTGCCGGTCCCGATGATGAACATCCTCAACGGCGGATCGCACGCGGACTCCAACGTCGACATCCAGGAGTTCATGATCGCGCCGATCGGCGCGGAGTCCTTCTCCGAGGCACTGCGCTGGGGCGCCGAGGTCTACCACACCCTCAAGGGCGTGCTCAAGACCCGCGGCCTGTCCACGGGTCTGGGCGACGAGGGCGGGTTCGCGCCGAACCTCGGCTCCAACCGCGACGCGCTCGACCTGATCATCGAGGCGATCAAGCAGGCCGGCTACACGCCCGGCCAGGACATCGCGCTCGCCCTGGACGTGGCCGCCTCCGAGTTCTACAAGGACGGCAGTTACGACTTCGAGGGCAAGCAGCGCTCGGCCGCCGAGATGACCGAGTACTACGAGGAGCTGGTCGCGGCCTACCCGCTGGTCTCCATCGAGGACCCGCTGTTCGAGGACGACTGGTCGGGCTGGAAGGTCCTCACCGAGAAGCTCGGCGGCAAGGTGCAGATCGTCGGCGACGACCTGTTCGTCACCAACCCCGAGCGCCTGCAGAAGGGCATCGACAACGACACGGCCAACGCGCTGCTGGTGAAGGTCAACCAGATCGGCTCGCTGACCGAGACGCTGGACGCCGTCGAGCTGGCCCAGCGCAGCGGCTACAAGTGCATGATGTCGCACCGCTCGGGCGAGACCGAGGACGTCACCATCGCCGACCTGGCCGTCGCCACCAACTGCGGCCAGATCAAGACCGGTGCCCCGGCCCGCTCCGAGCGCGTCGCCAAGTACAACCAGCTGCTGCGTATCGAGGAGATCCTGGACGACGCGGCGGTCTACGCGGGCCGCAGCGCCTTCCCGCGCTTCAAGGGCTGACGCGCAGCGGCTGACGCCGCCGGGGGTCGGCCCCCGCGCCCGTACGTCCCCGCGCCCGGTCCCGTACCGTGCGGCGGGGACGTACCGGCGTCACGACAGGCGGGGCAGTATGTTCGTCCCCCGAGGACGTGCATGCGTCCCGCAGGACGTACGAGGGGAGCGACGGCGTGGGGTCCGACCGGTTCTCCACCACGGCCCGGCTCAAGGCCATGGGCCAGGAGGCGCAGGCGCGGGTCTACCGCGCCGCCGCGGCACGTCGGCCGGCCCGGCGCAACAGGCTCACCGGGCGGGCGGCGCTGCTCGCGCTGGTGCTGTGCGCCCTGGTGATCGCCCTGGCCTACCCGATGCGGCAGTACATCGCCCAGCGCTCCGACATCGCCGACCAGCGCCGCGAGGCGCAGCAGGCGCGGCAGAAGGTCGAGCAGCTGCGCGAGCAGAAGGCCCGCTGGCAGGACCCGGAGTACGTCCGCACCCAGGCCCGCACGCAGCTGCACTATGTGATGCCGGGTGAGAACGGCTATTCCGTGGCAAGCCCGGCGCCCACCGGCGGCTCCTCGGGCACGCGGCACAAGAGCGCGGGCAGTCCGGGCGACGGCGGCGGGCAGGCGGCGGCCGCCGCCCACCGCCCCTGGTACACGAACCTGTGGGACGGCGTGGACCATGCCGACGCCGCCGCACTGCCACGGCAGTGACGCCCCGCCGAGGGGCCGCCGCCGCAGCGCCGCCGGCAGCCCCGTAGACCCGCCGCCATCCCCACCGCCCGCAGACGGCCCTGAGACACAGAACGGCACATGGACATCTCCCAGGACAATCCCGCCCCCGCCACCGCCGCGGACGTCGCCGCGGTCAGGGCACAGCTCGGCCGGCCGCCTCGGGGCCTGCGCGCGGTCGCGCACCGCTGCCCCTGCGGCAATCCCGACGTCGTCGAGACCCGGCCCCGGCTGGAGGACGGCACGCCCTTCCCGACGCTGTACTACCTGACGTGTCCGCGGGCCGCCTCCGCGATCGGCACCCTGGAGGCCGACGGGGTGATGAAGGCGATGACCGCCCGCCTCGCCGAGGACCCGGACCTCGCTGCGGCCTATCGCGCCGCCCACGAGGACTACATCGCCCGCCGTGACGCCGTCGAGGTGCTCGGCGGATTCCCCAGCGCGGGCGGCATGCCCGACCGGGTGAAGTGCCTCCATGTGCTGGTCGGCCACTCGCTGGCCGCGGGGCCCGGCGTCAATCCGCTGGGCGACGAGGCGCTGGCGATGCTGCCCGACTGGTGGGCCAAGGGGCCGTGCGTCCCGCCGCAGGACGCCGCGGACGCCGGCGGCGCCGAGAGCACCGCTACGGGCGAGGAGGCCTCGTGACGACCAGGGTCGCCGCCGTCGACTGCGGCACGAACTCGATCCGGCTGCTGGTCGCCGACGTGGACCCGGCGACCGGTGCGCTGGAGGACCTGGACCGGCGGATGCGGATCGTCCGGCTCGGCCAG
This sequence comes from Streptomyces sp. IBSBF 2435, assembly GCF_036815005.1. NCBI lineage: Bacteria > Bacillati > Actinomycetota > Actinomycetes > Kitasatosporales > Streptomycetaceae > Streptomyces > Streptomyces sp. IBSBF 2435. The sequence goes on from NZ_JAJSYW010000047.1 coordinate 31,891, forward strand.
GGCGTGGACCGCACCGGGCGGCTGGCGCCCGAGGCGCTGGAGCGGACCTTCGCCGCCTGCCGCGAATACGCCGAGGTGATCCGGCACCACGGCGTCCCGGCCGTCAATGTCCGCTTCGTCGCCACGTCGGCATCGCGCGACGCGGAGAATCGCGACGACTTCGTGCGGGGCGTGGTGGAACTGCTGGGCGTCGAGCCGGAGGTGGTCAGCGGCAGCCAGGAGGCGGCGCTGTCCTTCACCGGCGCCACCCGTGAACTGACCGGGGACCACGGTCTGCTGACGCCGTACCTGGTGGTCGACATCGGCGGCGGTTCGACGGAATTCGTGCTCGGCTCGGACACGGTGGAGGCGTCGAGGTCGGTCGATGTGGGCTGCGTCAGGATGACGGAGCGTCACATCGTGCGGGACGGCGGGCCGGCGGACCCGCCGACGCCCGAGATCGTCGCGGCGATGACCGCCGACATCGACGCGGCCCTTGCCGAGGTGTGCAGAACCGTCCCCATGGACCGCGCCCGTACGCTCGTCGGACTGGCCGGCTCGGTCACCACGGTCGCCGCCGTCGCGCTGGGCCTGCCGGCGTACGACCCCGAGGCGATCCATCACGCCAGGATCAGCCTCGACCAGGTCAGAGCCGTCAGCGGGCAGCTTCTGGCGGCCACCCACGCCGAGCGCGCGGCCATCCCGGTCATGCACGAGGGACGGGTCGACGTGATCGGTGCGGGCGCGCTGGTGCTGCTGCGGATCATGGAGCGGGCCGGCGCCGAGGAGGTCGTGGTGAGTGAGCACGACATCCTCGACGGCATCGCTTTCGCGGCGGCCGGCCGGTCCGGGCAGCAAGCTTTGTGAAACTCTTCACATGAAGTTCCCGTCCCGCGGCCCAATTTTCCAAGGTGTGAGACCGGGGGACCCCCAGAATCCTTGGCCATGGCGTGTTTCGGCGGTGTGACAAGCACTCGGCCGGCGGTTGAACGCCGCAAGATCCGCCCTGATCAGCGCCCGGTGCCCCGGTGCCGGGCGCTTCTTGGCGGGTACGGGTCACGTCCTGCCTGGTCGCGAAACCGCGCAGGGTAGCACAGGGTATGCACCCCCTTGTGAAGGGGCTCACGAGGTACCCCTCCGAAGGTGCTGGATACTCGATGCATGAGCACCACGGAGCGTCCACGGATCCTCGTAGTAGGCGGCGGTTACGTCGGCCTGTACGCGGCGCGTCGCATCATGAAGAAGATGCGGTACGGCGAGGCGACCGTCACGGTCGTCGACCCGCGCTCGTACATGACGTACCAGCCCTTCCTTCCCGAGACGGCAGCAGGCAGCATCTCCCCGCGTCACGTCGTCGTCCCGCTGCGGCGCGTGCTGCCCGGGGCCGAGGTGCTGACCGGGCGGGTCGTCGACATCGACCAGGACCGCAAGGTCGCCACGGTCGCGCCGCTGGTCGGGGAGTCCTACCAGCTGCCCTTCGACTACCTGGTGATGGCGCTCGGCGCGGTCTCCCGGACCTTCCCGGTCCCCGGCCTCGCCGAGAACGGCATCGGCATGAAGGGTGTCGAGGAGGCGATCGGCCTGCGCAACCACGTGCTGGAGCAGCTGGACAAGGCCGACTCCACGACCGACGAGGATGTCCGCCGCAAGGCGCTGACCTTCGTCTTCGTGGGCGGTGGCTTCGCGGGCGCGGAGACCATCGGCGAGGTCGAGGACATGGCGCGCGACGCGGCCAGGTACTACCCGAACGTGAAGCGCGAGGACATGCGCTTCATCCTGGTCGACGCCGCTGACAAGATCCTTCCCGAGGTCGGCCCGCAGCTGGGCAAGTGGGGCCTGGAGCACCTCCAGGAGCGCGGTATCGAGGTCTACCTCAGCACGTCGATGAAGTCCTGCGTGGACAAGCACGTGGTGCTCGCCAACGGCCTGGAGGTCGACGCCTCCACCATCGTGTGGACGGCGGGCGTGAAGCCCAACCCGGCGCTGGCGAAGTTCGGCCTGCCGCTCGGCCCGCGCGGCCACGTGGACACCGCCCCGACGCTCCAGGTGCGCGGCACCGACTACATCTGGGCCGCGGGCGACAACGCCCAGATCCCGGACCTCGCCGCGGGCGAGGGCGCGTGGTGCCCGCCGAACGCCCAGCACGCGCTGCGCCAGGCCAAGGTGCTCGGCGACAATGTGATCTCCGGGCTGCGCGGCTTCCCGCAGCAGGAGTACAAGCACGCCAACAAGGGCGCGGTCGCCGGTCTCGGACTGCACAAGGGCGTCGCGATGATCGTGGTCGGCAAGGCCAGGATCAAGGTCAAGGGCCGGCTCGCCTGGTACATGCACCGCGGCTACCACGGCATGGCGGTGCCGACCTGGAACCGCAAGATCCGGGTCTTCGCCGACTGGACGCTGGCGATGTTCCTCAAGCGCGAGGTCGTCTCGCTGGGCGCCATCGAGAACCCCCGCGAGGAGTTCTACGAGGCCGCCCGCCCGGCCCCGGCTCCGGCCTTGGTCCAGCAGCCCAAGGCCGCCGAGACCGAGAAGGCCGGCGCGGCCTGACCCGACACGCGGCCCGTGCCGCGCCGTCCGCAACGCCGTAAGGGCGCCCGCCATCCGTGGTGCGGGCGCCCTTACGGCGTCCCGGGGCGGCCCGGCAACCGCCGTCCGGGCGAAGTGCGTGTATCCGCAACGTAGATTCACGGGTCAACGGCGCCTTTCAGTCGTACGCTCAGATGCATGGCTGACGCGGCTCACCGCCTCTTCGAACTCGCCGAACACGCCCTCTCCAGACCGTTCCCGTTGCGCGTGCGCGCCTGGGACGGCAGTGAGGCCGGGCCGGCCGGCGCACCTGTCCTGGTCCTGCGCCGGCGCCGTGCGCTGCGCCGGCTGCTGTGGCGGCCCGGTGAGCTGGGCCTGGTCCGCGGCTGGGTCTCCGGCGACCTCACGGTGGACGGCGACCTCTACGAGGCGCTCGGCCGGCTTTCGGGGCTGCTGTGGGAGCGGGACGAGCCGGATCCGGGGGCCGGCGGCGCCCTGGGGACCGCCCGCCGCCTCGCGGACCTCCTGGGCGATCCGGGCAGCTACCGCCTCGCGCGCGAGGCGCTGGCGCTGGCGGGCCCGGGACTGCCGCCCGCGCCGCCGCCCGAGGAGGTGCGCAGGCGCACCGGGATCGCCCACACCCGGCGCCGCGACAAGGCGGCCATCGCCCACCACTACGACGTCGGCAACGACTTCTACGCGCTGCTGCTCGGCCCGAGCATGGTGTATTCCTGCGCCGTGTGGCCGGAGAAGGACACCACCTTGGAGGCGGCGCAATATGCCAAGCTCGACCTGGTCTGCCGCAAACTGAGCCTGCGTGCGGGGCAGCGGCTGCTGGACGTCGGATGCGGCTGGGGCTCGATGGTGCTGCACGCCGCCGAGCACTACGGCGTCCACGCCACCGGCATCACCCTGTCCGCCGAGCAGGCCGCCTTCGCCCGCAAGCGCGTCGCGGAGGCCGGGCTGACCGGCCGGATCGACATCCGGGTGCAGGACTACCGCGACGTCACCGACGGCCCCTACGACGCGATCTCGTCCATCGGCATGGCCGAGCACGTCGGCAGCGAGCGCTATCTGGAGTACGCCCGCACGCTGTACGGCCTGCTGCGGCCCGGCGGCCGGCTGCTCAACCACCAGATCGCCCGGCGGCCGATGCGCGACGAGGAGGCGTACCGCATCGACGAATTCATCGACCGCTACGTCTTCCCCGACGGTGAGCTCTCGCCGGTCGGCGCGACCGTCGCCCGGCTGGAGGAGGCCGGCTTCGAGGTGCGGGACGTGGAGGCGCTGCGTGAGCACTACGCGCGCACCCTGCGGGCCTGGGTGACCAACCTGGAGGCGCACTGGGACGAGGCCGCCCGGGCGACCACGGCCGGCCGGGCCAGGGTCTGGCAGTTGTACATGGCGGCGTCGGCGCTTTCATTCGAGCGCAACCGGATCGGGGTCAACCAGGTGCTCGCGGTCCGCACGGACCCGGACGGCACATCGGGCATGCCGCCGACCCGCGGCGGCTGGCTGTCCTAGCCGCGGCACCGCACCGGCCTGCCGCAGTACCGGACAGGCCGTCATGGCGTATTCCAGCCGCTCGGGAGAGCGATTTCGCGTCACTTGTGCGGGGCAACTATTGACGCGGGGTTGACGGCCTGGGCAGCCGGGCTGTCCTCATTCGACCGCTGATGAGACGTCAGTGACCCCTAAAATAAGACAACCTGACAACTCAGGCGCCCTGTTCGGATCCGCCGTCCCCGATACGCTTTTCTCTGCGCCCCGCCGGCCCGGATGGTGGAACGCAGACACGGCGAGCTTAAACCTCGCTGCCCCGTCGTGGGCGTGCCGGTTCAAGTCCGGCTCCGGGCACTTACCGCCAGTTGGCTGGCCTGCGAGAAGGGCGGGAAGGGCGCGAAAGCGCCCGTGAACACGCCTGACCCGGATGCACGGTGGGAGCCCCGGCCTTCCCGTTCCACCCCTCGCGGTGCCCCTCCCGCGCGGCTTCCCGCGCC